>JBBRHQ010000052.1:0-13153 GCA_038222365.1 Solirubrobacterales bacterium | reverse complement strand
TAGTGCTTTCCGGCGGCGGCGCGCGCGGCTTCGCCCATATCGGGGCACTGGAGGGCCTGCTGGCCGCCGGCGTGGTGATCGACCGCGTCGGCGGCTGCAGCATCGGCTCGCTGATCGGTGGCCAGTTCGCGGGCGGGATCTCCGCTGACGAGATGACGTCGCTCTGCCGGCGCGAGATACTCGAGGCTAACCCGATGCGGGACTACACCATCCCGCTGGTGTCCTTCGTGCGCGGCTACAAGGCGCGAACGATGCTGCTTCGCTTCTACGGGGAGCGCTGGATCGAGTCGCTCGAGCGGGACTTCTACTGCGTCAGCTCGGACATGATCGACTCCAAGGTGGTAGTTCATCGCACCGGCCCCCTCTACCGAGCGGTCGGGGCGAGCATGTGCCTGCCGGCACTCGGCCCTCCGGTAATCGAGGGCGAGCAGCTGTTGCTCGACGGCGGTCTGCTCGACAATCTCCCGATCAAGGAGATGGCGGGCACCGGCGAGGGCCCCGTGATCGCCATCGACGTCTCCGCCCCGTTCGAGCCTCCCGCCGCGCGGCGCGTGCGCGGGCGCCCCCGGCTGCGTCGTCTGCGGGACCGCGCCCGGGCGACGGTCGTCGGAGATGCGTCGGGCGATCACCGCCGCCAGCCCAGCCTCGGTGAGACGATCATGCGGGCGGTCACGCTCGGGGGGGACGAGGGCGCGAAGCAGGCCGCGGAGCACGCCGCGCTGGTGATCGCGCCGGAAGTGCAGGACGTCGGGCTGCTGGAGCTCGAGCGGATCGACGAGGTTCGCGAGCGCGGCCGCGTCGCGACGGAGCGGGCGCTGGACGCCCACCCGGAATGGCGACTCGCCCTGACGTGAGCCCCGCGCCACCTGACGAGCAGGTCGCGCCTGCGACGGCGAGCGCTGCGCCATCGCGCGACGGCTGGAGGCTCTACCAGGTGCTGCGGCTCGGTCTCCGGTGGCTGCGCTGGTGGGTGCGGCTGGAGGCGCGGGGGCTGGAGGTGCTGCCGAGCCGGGGGCCGGTTCTCGTCGTCTCCAACCACGACTCTTGGGTGGACCCCCTGGCGATCGCCGAGGTCCTTATGTGGCGCGAGCGGCAGGTGCGTTTCCTGGCGAAGGCGAGCCTGTGGAAGTGGCGGATCACCGCAGCCATCCTTGATGGCGTCGGCCAGATTCCGATCCACCGCGGCACCGGCGACGCCGCGGCGCTGGACGCCGCCGTGGCCGCGCTCCGGCGTGGCGAGGCGGTCGCGATCTTCCCGGAAGGCACGTTCTCCCGGGGGCGGAGCTTGCGCGCCCGTCGCGGCGTCGCACGACTTGCGCAGGCGTGTCCGGAGGTGCCGATTGTGCTCGCGGCGGTTGAGGGCGGCACGGCGCTGACGAGCTTTCCGGGGCGCCCGCGGGTCGTCCTCGAGCTCTTCATGCCGGCCGGGGGCCAGGCCCGAGCGGAGGAAGCACCCCCCGAGCTCGCGCAGCGGCTGCTCGACGAGATCCGGGCGCGGGTACCGCCTCACGGAAGACCGGCGCGCCCCCCGACGGCACGTGAGTCAGGGCCCATCGCTGGTCCAAACGCGCGGTGCGGCCCGGGTCGCCCCCGCACGGGGCGACCTACGTGTACATGCCGCCGAACTGTCCTCCGGTGACGTTGAGGATCTGCCCGTGGACGTAATCGGCGAGGCCCGAGGCGAGGAACAGCACCGGTCCCGCTGCCTCGGAGGGCTGGGCGGGGCGTCCGAGCGGGATCACCATCTTTGCCATCGCCCGCATCTGCTCGGGGATGCCGAGCTCGATCTCCTCGCCGCCGGGCGCGGTCATCTTCTCTCCCGCCTCCTTGGCCCCGGTCAGCCGGGTTTCGACGAAGCCGAAGGCGACAGCGTTGACGTTGATCTTGAACTGGCCCCACTCCTTGGCCAGGGTCTTGGTGAGGCCGACGACGCCGGCCTTCGCGGCCGAGTAGTTGGCCTGGCCGGCGTTGCCCATCGTCCCCGAGATCGAGGTGACGTTGATCAGCTTGCGGAAGACCTCTTGGCCTTCGGCCGCCTCGGCCTTGGCCGCCTCGCGCCAGTGGGGGGCGAGGGCACGGGTCACCCGGAAGGGGACGACCGTGTGGATCTCGAGCATCGCCTGGAACTGCTCGTCGGTCATCCGGTGAACTACGCCGTCCCAGGTGTAGCCGGCGTTGTTGACCGCGATGTCGACTGAGCCGAAGGCATCGACCGCGGCGGCGATAAGGGCGTCGGCCGTTTCGGGCTTGGTCAGGTCACCGGCGAAGACGGCGGTCTCGCCGTCGATCTCGGACGCGGCCTGCTCGGCGACGTCGCCGTCGAGATCGTTGATCAGAACCTTCGCGCCCTCCGAGGCGAACAGCTCGGCCGTGGCCCGCCCGATGCCCCGCGCCGAGCCGGTGACGATCGCGCTCTTGCCGTCCAGTAGTCCCATCTGTCTGCGTTCTCCTTCCGGGTTCTTGAGAAGTCCGGCGGAACGCTACCGCCACCCGGCATGGCGCCGGGTCTCCGGCTCGGCTAGCGCCGAGCCGGAGACCTGGTTGCCTGGCCGGTCGAGGCCTTGTTGTAGATCAGCAGAGCGATCACGGCGCCGATGATCGAGCCGAAGATCCCGCCCGCCTGGAAGGGGCCGTCGCTGAGGTCATGGCTGAAGATCAGGTAGCCGATGAACCCCCCGACGAAGCTGCCGATTATCCCCAGCAGGACCGTCCTCCAGAAGCCGAGGTCCTGGCGGCCGGGAACCAGCAGCCGGGCCAGGTAGCCGGCGACGATACCGATGAAGAACAGGTAGATGATGGTGCCGATCATGAGGTTCTCCCTTTCATAGTTGCCGGCCTCTCGGCCCCCAGGAAACCTAGCGGTCTGGCGTGAGGCCGGTTGCGGACTACCCCGGATGCGTCGTTTCCGCCGCCCGGATCGGCAGCATTCGTGTCCCCAATCGAGGAGGCGCTTGATGGAGGTCTCGGACTACCCCGTGATCGTCTTCCGGGGGAAGTACCCGCGCTGGTGGTTCGACTGGCCCGGCCGCGCGGGCACTCTGGACGATGCCGAGGGCGATCGCGGCCTGGCGCGAGAACAGCTCCAGCAGCTCCATCTGGGCGAGGCCGAACGCCTCGGCGTCGCTTCGGTCGAGGACGGAGGGGACGCCGATCACCTCGTCGTCGCGGATCAGCGGCGGCGCCATCAGCACCTTCGGCACGCAACCGGTTCCTTCGGCGACATCGGCGGCGAAGCGCGGATCGGCGGAGACGTCGTCGAGGACCAGCGGCTGCCCCGCAGTCGCGACCCAGCCCGCGATCCCCTGTTGGCGGGGAAGCGCTGGCCGACCAGGCTCCCGGAGCCCTCGCCCGAGACCGCCTCGAAGACCAGCTCGCCGCTCTCCTCGTCGAGCATCGAGGCCGCCCTGGCGAACGAAGATCGCGCGGGCGACGTCGACGATCGATCGCAGCAGCTCGGATTGTGCCGCGGGCCCGGCGAGCGCCCCGGCGGCGACGGCGTCGTGGAGGCGATCCTCAGCCACCGGCCTCGCCCTCCGCGGCATTGTCGGCGCTCAGAAAGAGGACGCTCTTCAGCTCGAACGGGGCCAGCCGCGGGTGCTTGGCGAGGATCAGGGCGCAGATCCCCGAGGGATGGGCGGTGGCGAAGCTGTTGCCCGAAGCCCGCATCGTCGTGCCACCGAGCCATGCCACCTCGATCCCGACCCCGCGCCCGTAGGAGGGAAGCGGCTCGTCCCGGCCATGGCGCGATCCTACTTCGGGGCGGCTGCCGCGACCGCGGCCTGGGGCATCGCCGGTGTGGCCGCCGACGGCGAATCGGGGCAGTTCACAGCGAACCCGCTAGAAGCGCAACCAGGAAGAGCACGATCAGGTGGGCGGCCTGATCGACCGCCACCAGCAGCGGCTCGTTGTCCTCGTCGGCCCCCTTCACCCGGCGCATGTAGGCGGCCAGCAGGCGGCGGTCGTCCTGGACCAGGTGCGGTACCGCGATCAGGGCCCCGACGACGATCGCCCATGCGCCGATGTTCGTGCCGAGCCAGATCAGCGCCGGGATGAAGGCGAGGGTGTAGGTCGCAACATGCGCCAGCAGCGCTCGGCGGGCGACGGGGTCGCGTCCGAGGCCGCCCGGCTTGTTGGCGGCCTGCCACTCCGTCTGCAACAGGAGATCGCCGGCCAGGTGGGAGACCACCAAGACAGCGAAGACCTCAACCCAGGCCACGTATGGCTGTCACTCCCCGGTTACCTGCGGGCTCTTGTCTTCGGCATCGCCGCTGATTTCACCCGGGGGAGTGGTCACCGGAATCGTTTCCGGCCCGAGACCGCCGAACTCTCCGGCCTGGTGGGGCCCCACGCAGGCCACCGCCGGCTCCCCGGTTACGCTGCGCGCCACCGCGGCGATGTCCTCGCCGGTCACGGTGTCGAGTCGCGCGATCATCTCGTCGGGGTCCACCGATGACCCGAAGACGACGTGCTCTTCGATCGCGGCTCGGGCAACCGCGATCGTGCTCTCGAGGGAGATCACCCGGTTCCCGGCGGCAAATGAGCGGGCGCGCGCGACCTCCTCTTCGGTCGGGCCCTCGGCGGCAAGCTCGGCGACGATCTCGCGCATTCGCTCGTGAGCCTCGATCGTGCGCCCGGACTCGAGCCCGGCGGAGAGCTCGACCACAGCGGCGTCGGAGAGCGGATAGTCGCCGGCGCGCACCGAGTAGGCGAGGCCGCGCTGCTCACGGATCTCGTCGAAGAGGCGCGATCCGGCCGAGCCGCCGAGCAGGGTGGAGTAGATGATCAGCGCCGCCCGCGCCGCGGGGTCACCCATATCGATCGCCGCACGGTAGGCGAGGCGCAGGTGGGATTGGCTCGACTCGCGGTGCTCGACCACCGCCTCGGCTCGCGGCGGGGGCACCGGCTCCGGGCGCCCGGGCGGCTCAATCGCCGGGTAGCGCCCGAATAGCTCCTCGATCCCGACGCCATCGGCCAGCGCGGCTGGATCGCCGACCAGAAAGACGCCCCCCTGAGATCCCGCCCAGCGGCGCTGGCGGAAGGAGATCACCTCGTCGCGCCCGATCGAGCACAGGCTCTCCTCGGTGCCGAGGATCGAGCGCCCCAGGGGGTGATCGCCGAAGCTCGCCCGGTTGATCAGCTCATCGGCCCGCGCCGAGGGCTGGTCGTGCGAGCGGGCGATCTCCTGCACCACGACGCCGCGCTCCTTGTCGAGCTCGACCGAGTCGAGGCGCGGGCGGGCGGTGAAGTCGGTGAGCAGGTCGGCGGCCTCGAGCATCCGGTCCGAGCGGGCGACGATCCAGAAGGCGACCACCTCGGCAGAGGTGAAGGCGTTCGTCCGCGCCCCGAGACGCTCTGAGGCGGCGTTCACCTCACGGTAGGTCGGGTGGTCGCGGCCGCCCTTGAAGACGAGGTGCTCGAGGAAGTGGGCGATCCCGCTCTCCTCGGATCGCTCGACCCGCGAGCCGGCGTCGAAGGCTACGGCGACGGTCACCGCCCGCGTGCCCTCGATCCCGATCCGAAACAGCGGCAGACCATTGGCCAGCTCGGTTCTCTGGACGGAGGCGATGGGGGAAAGCTAACGCGCCCGCGGATCGCGGGCGCGTTAGCGTCAGGTTCGCTCAGCCGCCGCGGGCGCGGTGGCCCTCGGTGTCATCTTCGTCCTCGGTGCGACCGCGGCGGAACGCGTGGCCCTCGGTGTCACCCTCGTCCTCGGTGCGACCGCCGTGGGCGCGGTGGCCCTCGGTGTCACCCTCGTCCTCGGTGCGACCGCCGCGGAACCGGTGGCCCTCGGTGTCCTCTTCGGTCTGCTCGGCGCTCTGCTCCTCCTGGCTGCGATCCTCGTCCATCCGCTGCTCCTCTCGTGGCGGCGCTCGGATTCCGCGCCTTTCCTCCCCGACGGTCGGGGGATGGCAAATCTTCCATCATCGGTTGAGGAAATTCATTGCTTTCGGGGACGATCCCCGCCTCGGGCCACCTCTTGGCTGCCTAGCCTCGGACATGACCGACCACGACCACGACCCCGAGCAGGAAGGGGCGGCCGGCGAGGCGGGCGCCGGCTCGGGCCTGCGCGGGCATCTCTCCGAATCGGCTGGCGCTCTCGCCGACGTCTTTCGCACCGCCGACCTGCGGCGTCTCGGGTTCGCCTACCTGACCTCGCTGATCGCGCTATGAGCCAATGGTCCCCGCGGCGCCTGGCGGCCCCTTTGCAGGGTACTGGCCAGCCACTACCCCAGGCGGCGGGTCCTGATGCTGACCGACCTCACTCGCGCGGTGCTGGTCGGTGCGGTCTGCGCCGCGGTCGCCCTCGGGCTACCGGCGGGCTCTCGTCTTCTCGATCGCCGCCGTCAACACGCTCGTCAGCACCGTCTTCGAGGCGGCCAAGAACGCGGTGACGCCCGAGCTCACCGCCCCAGCGCTAATTACTCCAGCCGCTCCCGAACCGCCTCCACGAGTTCCCGGCTCGGCTCGACCCCTGCCTGCCGCGCCGCCGCCTCCAGGTCCTCGATCAGCGAGGCGCGGAACTCGGCGTCGGCCTCTGCCAGGGCGAGGATCTGGTGCACTCCCCGCTCGATCCGCGGCCGCTGCTTGGCGGCCTCGACCCAGGCCGCCGGCGCCGGCCGCAGAGCGCCAAGAAGCTCTCCCAACTCGGTCTCCTCGTAGGGGTGGGCGTTATCCATCTCAACCAAGACGCGTGAGCGGGACGTTTTCTTCCCTACTCGGCCAGGTCCTCTCGCAGCTTCGTCAGGCAGCGTGAGATGCGACTGGCGATCGTCCCCTGCGGTAGCCCGGTCGCCTCGGAGATCGCCCTGTAGCTCTGGTCGCGGGCGAAGAAGCGGTCGAGCGTCTCCTGGCACTCCTCCGAGAGCGAGCCGAGCGCCCCGCGCACGCTGAGCGCCTGGTCGAGGCGGGCGATCGCCTCCTCCTCGCCCCCGGCCTCCTTCCCGGCGGTGAGGATCTCCATTTCCTCGGTCGGCACGGTGCGCGAGCCCTCGCGCAGCCGATCGACGCAGAGCCGCCGGGTCAGCTGTGCCAGCCAGGGCCGGAAGGCATCGTCGTCACGCAACTTTCCGAGCTGCTCATAGGTGCGGGCGAAGGCCTCTGAGAAGACGTCCTCGGCATCGGCATTGGGGAGCCGGTAAACCCGCACCGCGATCGCATAGACGTAGCGCGAGTAGCGCTCCACCAGCTCCGACCAGGCCCGCTCGTCCCCCTCCCGGCAGCGGGCCACGACCTCCGCGTCGCCGGGGGCGTTGCCGGGCGCCCCCGGCGACGCGGACAATGCCCCCTTCCCCATTCGCCGACGCTAATGCCGATGCGCACGCGGTGTCCATACCAAGTAGTTGGGACTTTGGCCGGAGCGCGGCACCCACGGCCCGACTCCGACCAGGCCGAAACCCGCCCGAGCGCCCTAACCGAACTCCGCCGCGTCGTGCGGCCGGAGCACCGCCAGCGCCGGCTCGACCCTCAACCCCCGCTCCGCCGCCTCGGCGCACTTCCCCGACTCGACCCGGCGCTGATCTGAAGCAACGCCCCGTCGGCGAAGCAGTGCTCGCGCGCGAACACCGAGCAGGCGAGCCCCCGCTCCTCGCGGATCTGCTCGAACAGCAGCGACCCCTGCGAGCCGCCGAGCAGGGTCCGCAGCACGCTCAGCGCCGCCCGCGCCGCGGGGTCGGCGTACTCGACCCGCGGCCGGTAGAGCAGCCGCAGGTGCGACTGGGACGAGTTGCGCTGCTCGACCAAGACCTCGGAGCTGGGGCCGGGCCGGGCTCGGAGGGCTCCGGCGCCGCGACAGCGGGTGCCCGCCGAAGGCGGCGCGGTCGATCAGGTCGTCGGCGCGCTCCTGGGGGCGGTCCGCGGCGCGGGCGATCTCCTGGATCACCACCCCGCGCTCGCGCTCCAGCTCGCCGGGGTCGATCCGCGCCCTCCCAACCAGGTCGGTGAGCAGGTCGATCGCCGCCGCCGCGTGCTCGGCCCACAGCGGACCCGGAAGGCGATCGCGTCCTGCGCGGTCCAGGCGTCGACTCGCGCCCCGATCCGCTCCCCGGTCGCCGTTGATCTCCCGCGGGGTCGGGTAGGACTCGCCCCCCTTGAAGACCAGGTGCTCGAGGAAGTGGGCGATCCCGTTCTCCTCGGCCCGCTCCGAGCGCGATCCGGCCTCGAACGCCACCAGCTCGGTCAGCGCCCGTGTCCCCTCGATCGGGATCGCCCACAGCGCCAGGCCGTTCTTCAGCTCGATGTCGCCGACCGCCGGGATCGCCCAAACCTAGCCGAACCCGCCGAGTTCGCCAGGGAAGATTCCACCCCCCAACCCCGTCATGTGGGTCGACAGGCGCTAACAAACCAAAGCAAGGAGCGAGAGGGTGGCAAGCAGAGTCAAGATCCACACCGACGACAGCGAGGACGTCGAGGGCCACGCCAGCCGGGTCAAGTTCCTCAACGAGGACGGCTCAGAGGTCGAGGGCCACGGCTTGAGGCATGGTCGCACCGAGGACGAGGCCGAGGTCGAGGGCCACGGCCCGATCTTCCGCCTCACCACCGACGACCCCACCGTCGTCACCGCGCTGGCCCAGGCCGGCGGCATCGAGGGCCCAGGCGAAGCCGACCTGAGCCAGGCAAACGCCCGCATCACCCTCACCCAGGAGGACGGCACCGGGGTCGAGGGCCACGCCGCCCACTGCCGTTTCCGCGACGCCGGCGACGGCACCCTCGAGGCCGAGGTCGAGGGCCACGCGTTCAGGCACGGCTAGCCCGACCCCGAGGCTCCAGGGCGCGGCGAGGAACCTCCTCGCCGCGCCTTTGCCTTGCCGCTGTGAGCTCTCGGGGGGCGGGGCATTGCATTCCGGCCCCCGTAAAGGAGGATGAGACTGCCGCCGCAGGAGAGCGGGTTCGCGAGGAGGGAGGCATCGATGAGCGTTGACATCGATCCGGAACCAGACCATCGGGCCGCCGTGGACTGGCTCGGCGCGGTCCGCGACGCTGAGCGTCGCGGCGAGTTGCTGCTTGCGGTGGATATCGCCGAGCGCGGGCTCGCGGAGCATCCGGGCGACCTGTGGCTCGCCCACCGCGCCGTCCTCTGCCTGGCGCGTTCGGGCTCGACGGCGGAGGCCGAACGGAGGTTTCGCGAGTTCGGGCTGGGCGAGTTTTCCACGAGGACATCGCCGCCCTCGGAGCCCGCATCGCCAAGGACGAGGCGCTGTCGGCAGGCGGCTCGAAGGGAAGGGCCCGGGCAGCCCAGGCCGCGGACGCCTACCGGGCGATCTTCTCCCGCACCGGCGGCTATTACCCGGCGATCAACGGGCGACGCTCACCCTGATCGCCGGCGAGAGCGAGGCCGCCCGCGCCCTTGCCCGCGAGGTGCTGGCGTCGGTCGCCAGCGGCGGCGAGGATTCCTGCTACTCGGCCGCGACCGAGGCCGAGGCCCAGCTCCTTCTCGGTGCGAGACGGCTGCGGGCGTGGCGCTGGAGCGGGCGGTGGCAGCCGCCGATGGCGACTACGGCGCCTTGGCCACCAACCGCAGGCACCCTGCGGGTGGTCTGCGAGATCAACGGCGCCGACCCCGCGATCCTTGAGCCATTGTCCGGGCCCGCCGTCGCGCACTACTGCGGGCACCGCATCGCATCCTCCGGCGGGGAGGGGCGCTTCAGCACCGCGGACGAGGGCGTGGTGGCACGGATGATCGCCGCCGAGGTCGCCCGCCATCCGGTCGCCTACGCCTACGGCTCGCTGGCGAGCGGCGGCGACATTCTCTGGGCAGAGGCGCTGCTGGCTACCGGGTGCGAACTGCACGTGATCCTTCCCTTCGACCGCGAGGAGTTCGTCCGCCACTCGGTCGCCCCCTCGGGCCCGGGATGGGTCGAGCGGCTCTGGGACGGCGGCCCGGCCCACGGCGAGGCGGGCACCGCGATCGACGTCGAGCGCTGGCGGCGCGCCGGGCGGGAAGCCTCGGTCGCCTGGCCCTCGGCCGGCTCCCTCCCGGGCCCCGACGATCCCGAGCCGGCCGCTGTGTCCCCGCCCGCCCCGGCGCAGGCGTCGCCAGCCGCCGTTTCGGGCCGGGTGATGCGGGCGATGCTGTTCGCCGACGTCAGGGGCTTCTCCAGGCTCACCGACGAGCAGCTGCCCAGGCTTGCCGATCGGGTCCTCGGCGCCTTCGCCGACACCCTGAGCCGTCACTCGTGCTCGATTGAGCACCAGAACACTTGGGGGGACGGGCTCTACGTGGTCCTCGCCGACGCCCCCGCCGCGTCGGCCTGCGTCCTCGACCTGCAGGCGGCGATGACCGGGCTCGACCTCGAGGCCGAGGTCTGCCGGTCCATCTCGCCCTCCGCCTCGGCGGGCACCTCGGGCCGGTCTTCCCGGCCTGGAATCCGGTGCTGGGGGAGCTGGCCTTCATGGGCTCACACGTCAGCCGCACCGCCCGGATCGAGCCGGTGACGCCGCCAGAAGCGGTCTACGTGACAGAGCCCTTCGCCGCCGCGCTCGCCCTGGAGGGCCGGGCCGAGTTCAGCTGCGGAGTTCAGCTGCGACTACGTCGGGCACATGCCCGCCGCCAAGGAGTTCGGGCCCTGCGGATGTACCGGTTGTGGGGCTCGGGCCCGGGCCCGGCCGAGAACGGCGCCTGAGATGCCCGACGCCTTCATCTCCTACTCGCGCCGCGACAGCAGGGAGTTCGTAGTCCGGCTGTAGACGCTCTCGAACAGAGCGGCAAGGACGCCTGGGTTGATCTCGAGGAGATCCCCCCGGCCAGCAATGGGAGGAGGACCTGAAGGAGGGGGTGGGCAAGAGCGACTCGCTGGTTTTCGTGATCAGCCCCGACTCCCTCAGCTCGAGGTACTGCGCCCAGGAGCTTGCCTACGCGGACGAGCTGAACAAGCGAATCATCCCGATCATGTCGAGCCGGGTCAGCGACTTATCATGCCGGAGGCGGTGCGGAGCCACAACCGGATCCCGGCCGAGGGCCGCTTCGAGGACGACTTCGACCGTGCCTTCGCCGACCTGGTCAAGGCGATCGAGACCGACCTCCCCTGGGTCCGGGCCCACACCCGGGGCATCGAGGCGACGAGGTGGGAGGAGGCCGGGGGCGAGAAGAGCCTGCTGCTTCGCGGCTCCGCGCTCCAGGAGGCGGAGCGCTGGCTCGGAGGACAGGCCGACACACAACCCGAGCCGACCGCGCTCCAGACCGAGTTCATCCTCGCCAGCCGCCAAGCCTCCACCCGGCGGCAGCGAGGGGCGCTCGCGGCCGTGGGCGCGCCCCTGCTCGTCACCGCTGCCCTGGCGGTCTTCGCCCTGCGGCAGCGAAGCGAGGCGATCTCGCAGAAGCGGGATGCGACCTCGCGCGAGATGGCCGCCGCCGCGGTCGGCAACCTGAAGAGCGATCCTGAGCTGAGCCTGCTGCTGGCGAGCGAGGCGGGCGAGGAGAGCGGCACCGAGCAGGCGACCGACGCTCTGCGCCGTTCGCTCGATGCGGCAGGGTGGCGCGAGGTCCTCCGTGGTCATCGCGACTCGGTGATTAGCGCCGCATTCAGTCCCGACGGCAAGAAGATCGTGACCGCGGGCCTCGATCTACAAGGCGCGGATCTGGGACGCGGAGAGCGGCGAGCAGATGCGGGTCCTGCGAGGTCACAACGGCCCTGTTGTCGGTGCCGCCTACAGCCCCGACGGTGAGAGGATCGTGACCGCGAGCTTCGACCAGACGGCGCGGGTCTGGGATGCGCAAAGCGGTGAGAAGGAGCAGGTGCTGCGCGGCCACCGCGCCGAGGTGATCAGCGCCGCCTTCAGTCCGGATGGACGGTCAAACGTGACTGGAAGCACTGACAGGACGGCCACAGTCTGGGATGCGGCGAGCGGCACCCGGGCAAGGGTCCTGTACGGCCACTCCGCCCCGGTGGTCAGCGTGGCCTACAGCCCTGATCGTCGAGCGATCCTGACCGCCAGCCTCGACGGCACCGCCCGCATCATCACTTGTCCGACCTGCGATGCGACGCTCGGGGAGCTCCTGGCCCTGGCCCGTCAGCGGGTCTCGCGCGGGCTAACCCGCGCCGAGCGGGCCCAGTATCTGCACGAGGGCGGATAGCGTTGCGCGGGCTTCGCCCTTCAGCGCTCCACTCCGCCCAAACCTGCTTGGCCCCTGGAACGCCGGGTCCTTGGCGGCATGAGGCTGCGACTTGGCTCGCTTGTTCACCTCAGAGGAAGGTTGTCGCTGGGAGAGCCCAACGAGGTGCACGAAGGCAGTCCCGACGTATTCTTGTTACCATACATTGCGATACAAACCTCGGGAGACCGCGTGGGACATGGAGTCAGACAGAACAAGCAAAGTGTCAGCTTCCGCTTTCAGCCGGGCACGGTTGCCCGGCTGAGGGAGCGGGCCAAACTCGCGAGGGAGTCGCAGACCGAGCTTGCCCAGCGCTACATCGAGGAGGGGCTGCGCCAGGACGAGCACCCGCTGATCCGCTTCCGCGACGGCGCCGCCGGCCGGCGGCCGGTGCTGATCGGCTCGCGGCTCGACGTCGCCGACGTGGTCGCGACGATCCGCCAGAACCGCGGGTCGATCGAGGAGGCTGCCGATTACCTGGAGCTGCCGGTGGAGCAGGTCGCGGCGGCGGCCCGCTACTACGGCGACTATCGCGAGGAGGTGGACCGGCAGATCGAGCGGGTCAGGGCCGTTGCGGAGCGCGAGCGGGAGCGCTGGCGACGCCAGCAAGAAGCCCTGGCGTGAGGCTGTTGCTCGACGAGATGATCTCTCCCAGAATCGCCCGCGAGCTCCGGGAGCGGGGATTCGACGTGCAGGCGATCACCTCCGACCGGCCCGAGCTGAGGAGTACCGCCGACCTCGAGATCGCCAGGCGGGCCGGCGGCGAGCGACGCGCGATCGCCACCAACAACGTCGCGGACTTCCTGCCGATCCACGACCGCCTCCTCGCAGACGGCGAGGACCACTTCGGGATGTTCTTCAGCTCCGACGCGATTCTGCCACGAAGCATGGCCGCGATCCCGAGGTGGGTCGAAACGCTTGCGGCGGTGCTCGGAGCTCACCCTGCCGACGACGCCCTCCGAAACCGAATCCTGCACCTTCCCTGAGCCCTTGCTAGCGGGCATGGTCCTTCGAAGACCGTGGGGGCGGGCGGTCCGTTCCGCCCCCGTCGAGTGGCCGAAATGC
>JBBRHQ010000051.1:0-13252 GCA_038222365.1 Solirubrobacterales bacterium | reverse complement strand
GCCGCATCCCGATTCGTGCGCAGAGCCCGGGCAGGGTGCGGGCCCCGTGGCGCTCGAGCCCGAGCTGGCCCTTGCAGGTGGCGAAGACCGACTCGATCCACTGGCGGACCGCACCCAGGGAGCCGAATCGTGGCTCTTCGTCCTTGCGGTCGGGCCGGTAGAAGGTGGCGCCGCTTTGGGCCATGAAGGCCTCGAACTCCGCTCCGGCGAAGCCCTTGTCGGCGATCACGGTGTAGCCGGCGTTTGCGACCCGCTCGAGCATCTCGCGGGCCACCTCTCGCTCCGGGGCGTTGGCCGGGGCCAGTTCGAATGCGATCGGGGTGCCATCTGAGGCGCAGAGCAGGTAAAGGCGAAATCCCCAGAAGTAGCGCGAGTGCGAGCGGCAGTAGCCATAGGCGGCGATCCCTGCGAGCTCAGAGCGTCGCGTGGTCTGGCGTGATTGCCCGCAGGGAACCGGGGTCGAGTCGAGCAGCCGCAGCTTGTCAAAGAGCGCCGGCGAGAGGTAGGCGAGGTAGTTGATCGCCCGGCTGATCTCAGGCACGAGCGCCCGCAGGCGCTTGTCGTAGCCGGGCTGCTTAGGCAGGTAGGGGAAGAGGTGCCCGACTCGGTAGCCGGCGATGGCGAGGAACTGGCGATCGTTGGGCGCTCCCATGAACACCTGGGCGATCGCCAGGGTGATCAGCTCGGCGTCGGTGATCTTCGGCGGGCGTCCGGGTCCCTTGCGATCGGGCAGGAAGTCGTCCACCAGCACGTAAATTGCCGTGAGAAGGGTGTCGAGGTCGGCGCGCACGAGGCCTCCTGGGTCGACGTTGCGGTTGCAACGCCTGGCTTCGGCGCCCTTCGTGCTTCTTCCTCGCCTCAGGGCGGGGAATTAGGAATCAACCATCTAGAGCAGATACCAGCGACGCGGCTGACTAACCGCCAACTGAGCTAATCAGCCCTGCGAGGGGCGGAAAGACGAGTCCCTCGAAGCGGGCGTCATTTTGATCGCCGTGGCGCTGGCGGTATGCAGGCCGGAGCGCGATCCTGCGCAGGCCTATGTCGCAGGAGCCGTGGAGATCGTGCGGCGAGCCACCGACGCGTACAACCGGCGTGACCTCAAAGGGCTGGTCCAGGACGGAGTAGGCATCACCCAGAGGGCGATGGCCCCCAATCCGGCCGGTACTCGAAAAGCGGCGAGGTCGACCGGCCGCTTGTGCTTGCCGTTCGGGTCCATCGTCCAGATGTCCGACCCAGGGACACAACTGCACTATTTCGGTGGCATACGCACCACCCGAATTGCCCTCGCGCTACTGGAACGGCGAGTCGTGCCCGCGCCAGTGTGCCCACGCTTCCATCAGTCAAACGATGGTTTGCAGGACCGCGTAGGTGGCGAGACACAGCGCGATGCCGCCAAGCGTCGGTAACGCGATCGGGAAAAGCATCTGCAGCCAACCTAGAAACGGATTCATCGCGCCCCCGTGGGTCGTGCCGGAACTCGTTGCTCACGATGAGACCCAAGCCGCGCGTGCTGCCTTGCGTGGGGAGGTACGGGGACCCGTGGCGCCGCCGCCGCCGGAATTGGGGTGGGCGGGTAGCCCGCGGGACACGCTGCGGGACACAGATGAACGATCCCCATGCACTTCTATGACCCGCCCTGCGATCTGCTCGATGCCTTGCTCAACCCCTGAGATCCGCTTGATCATGCGGAATTCCAGCTGCAAAGCGATGCCCGGGGCGGGACTCGAACCCGCACGTCCCCGAGGGGACAGCGGCTTTTAAGGCCGCCACGTCTGACCAGATTCCGTCACCCGGGCAGCGCCGATGCTAGCCGCGCAAACCCGCTGCCGATGCTGGCCGCGCAACAAATCCGCTGCTACGGTGTTTGGTTAATCAGTAGCGCGTTTCCAGTCACGCGTGCTTGGGACACTGCTTGGAGGCATCGGCCCTAACAACCGCCAGTCGCCGCGGGCTTCTCGTCCGGCGTTCTCCGCTGCTGAAGCTGCAGGGCGACGAGGGCCTGGTCTCACTGGTGCGCTCCGGCAATCCGGGCGCCTTCGAGACGATCGTCGACCGCTACCAGGCGCGGCTGCTCGGCTTCTGTCGCCAGATGGTCGGCTCGACCGAGGATGCCGAGGATGTGCTCCAGGAGGTCTTCGTCAACGCCTACAAGGCGTTGCTCGCCGACAGCCGCGAGATCAACCTGCGCCCCTGGCTCTACCGGATCGCCCGCAACCGCTGCCTCAACCATCTGCGCAAGCCGACCCCGGACGCGACCGACACGATGGACAGCCTCCCCGAGGTCGACGCCGCCACGACCCACGAGCGGGCACATAACCGCGAGGAGTTCCGCCAGCTCGTCAAGGACGTCAACAAGCTTCCCGAGACCCAGCGCTCCGCCCTGCTGCTGCGCGAGATGGACGCGATGTCCTACGAGGACATCGCCCAGTCGATGGAGACCACCGTTCCCTCGGTCAAGTCGCTGCTGGTGCGGGCGCGGATCTCGCTTGCCGAGTCAAGCCAGGCCCGCCAGCTCACCTGTGGCGAGGTCCGCCTGGAGCTGGCCGAGGCCGCCGAGGGCCTGCGCAAGGTTTCCGGGCCGGTTCGCCGGCATGTCCGCGAGTGCGACGAGTGTGCGGACTTCCGCAGCCAGATCCGAAACGACGCGAAGGCGCTTGCAGCGCTGGTCCCGTTCGGCCCGCTCCTCGCCCTGAAGGGCTTCCTCGCCTCCAAGCTCGGCTTTGGCGGGGGCAGCGCCGCCGGGAGCGGCGCTGCCGGCGCCGGCTCGGGGATCGGCGCTGCCGGCTCGGCCGGCGCGATCGGCGCCGGTGGCGCGGCCGCGGGCGGAGCCGCCGGTGGCCTCGGCGCGATCGGCAGCGCCCTCGGCGCCAAGGCCGTCGCCGGCGTCGTCACCGCAGCGGTGATCACCGCCGGAGCAGTCGAGGTCCGCGACCAGGTCACGGCGCCCGACCCGGCACCGACTGCATCGGTGGCCCCGGCCAAACTGGTCGAGAAGGCCCCGGGCGACGTCGCCCACCGACATCAGCCGGTCACCAGCCCGCCGGTCGAGGCGCCGGCTGCGCCGACGGCGGTCGCTGAGGAACCAGCCGCCCCGCCCGCCCCCTCCGAGCCGGCGGCTGCACCCCAGGTGCCCACCGACGCCCCCACCGCCCCGGCGGTTGGAACGGCGACCACGGCGGTTCCGCCGGTGGCCCCGGCCGAGGAGGCCGGCGGTGACGACGCCGGCGCGAGCAGCTCCACGGGCACCACGCTGACCACCACCACCACGACCTCGACGGGAACCGGCGAGACCGCGGTGGTGACGATCGGCAGCCCCGATCCACCGGAGAGCATTCCGGTTACGCCGCCCTCCACCGACGGTGGGGACCCGGGCGATCTGCTGGGCGGCTGAGCCGCCCCATTTGACACCCGAGCCGCTGGGCGCAAGGCTGTGCCCCCCCTGGCAAAAGCGGTGTATGCGCCGGTCGTTGATCGGTTGACCATCGCAGGAGGAGGCAGATCCCATCAAGGGATCCGTGACGGCAACGGGACGCGGACGCCTTTCACGCTCGAAGCGTGGCAAGCGATTCTGGCTCGCCCCGGTGCTCGGAGTCCTCGGCCTGGCGCTGTTGCCAGCCGCGGCCCCCGCAGCGCTGCGCTTCGCGCCTCCCACCTTTCCCGGCGGCGGCAGCCGAGCGGTGGCGCTGGCAGATTTCAACGGCGACGGCAGGCAGGACCTGGTGACCGGCAGCTGGACCGGCTCCGTGTACGTCCTCCTCGGGCACGGCGACGGGTCGTTCAGCCCGGTCAGCGGCTTCGCCGCCGGGGGGACGCCGGACTCGATCGCGGTCGGCGACCTCAACCGCGACGGCAACGCCGACGTGGCAACCGGAATCGACGGATCGGACGAGGTGCTCGTCCTGCTGGGGACCGGGGACGGCTCCCTTGCGTTGAGGCAGAGATTCGAGGTGGCGCACGGCCAGACCTCGGTCTCGCTTGGGGACCTCGACCACGACGGGATCCCCGATCTCATCACCACCGGAGGCGACGTCAAGGTCCTACTGGGAGACGGAACCGGGAGGTTCGGGTCCGCAACCAGCTTCGACGCGGGGACCGACCCGCGCTCGGTGAGGATCGCCGACCTCGACGACGACAACCTCCCTGACCTGGTGGTCGCGAACTTCGGCTCGAATGATATTTCCGTGCTCCATGGAGACGGAGACGGTGGCTTCGGCCCGGCGACCAGCACCCCGGTCGGCACGAATCCGATCTCGGTGGCCGTCGCCGACCTCAACAACGACGGCCGGCGCGACCTGGCCAGCACGGATCTCGCCGACGGCCGGGTCTCGGTCCTCCTCGGCGAGGGCGACGGGAGCTTCGCCCAGGCCACGGACTATGAGGTCGGAGCCGGGCCGTCCTCGGTCGCCGTCGGCGATCTGAACGGCGACAACCTGCGCGACCTCGCCACCGCGAACCACGACTCGGGCGATGTCTCGGTGCTGCTCGGAGCCGGCGACGGAAGCTTCGATCCGGCGGCCGAGTTCACGGCCGGCAGCGGCGCCGACGTGGTCGCGATCGGCGACCTCAACCGAGACGGTGCGCCGGACATCGCTTCCGCGGGTCAGGCGGACGGCGTCGCGATCCTGCTCAACTCCCCGACCGCCGACGCCGGCCCCGCGGGGCTGAGCTTCGGCTCCACCAGGCCGGTGCCGCGCGGAACGCTGAGCGCTCCGCAGCCGGTCACCTTGACCAACAACGGCTCCGCACCGCTCCTCGTCTCCGGCTTCGCCTTCGCCGGTGCCAACCCGGACGACTTCACCACCGGCACCGACACCTGTCACGCCGCGATCGCCCCGGATCAGAGCTGCTTGGTCGAGATCCGCTTCGCGCCGCAGGCCAAAGGCGCTCGTGCCGCCACGCTGACCGCTCTCACCAACGCCCCCGGCGATCCGACGGTGACACTCACGGGGGCCGCCGGCCCGCTGCCCGCCGGTCCGCGGGGTCCCCGCGGACCGCGGGGACCGGCCGGCAAGAACGCCAAGGTCACCTGCGCCGTGAGGAAGAAGGGCGAGAACCAGGTCAGGGTGATCTGCCGGATGAGGCTCGCCGGGCGCCACTCGGCGCGACTTCGCTGGCGGCTCACCCGGCGCCGCCACACGGTCGCCCACGGAGTCGTCTTCGCCCGTCGCGGCCACGCCCGCCTGAAGCTCTCCGAAGCGGAGGGACTGCGGCGCGGTCGCTACGTGCTGCACGTCGGCGGTCGCCGTCACGGCACCCACTTCGTGGTTCGCTAGACGTCTAGGCCCTCCGCACCTTCCAGATCTGCTCCATCGGCCAGCGCCGCGACCAGGCCCTCTCGGCCTCGCTGCGGTAGGGCGAGCGGGCGGTCTCCGGGGCGCGGATCTCGAGCAGGTCCTCGACGGTCAGATCGTTGGCACGGAAGAGGCGGATCCAGTCGCCATGGCCGAGGTTGAACTCGACCGACCCCTCCGGGGTCTCCCAGCGGTGCATGCCGAAGTAGTCGCGGTGCAGGGTCTCCTCGGTGTCGTCGGTCTCCTCGTTCACGCAGATCCAGGAGAGCGGCGTGGCGCCGCTGAAGGCGAACAGGCCGCCCCGGCGCAGCAGGCGCGATACCTCGGGCACGACCAGGTAGGGATCGGCGAAGTTGGTCGCGCCCCAGTCGCAGAAGACGATGTCGAAGGAGGAGTCCTCGAGCGGGACGTCCTCTGCGGGGGCATGGATCAGGGGAATCTCGAGGCCGGCCGCCTCGATCTCCTCGCGGGCCCGCTCGAGCCGGGCCGGCGAGTTGTCGAGACCGACCGGACGGGCGCCGCGGCGGGCCAGCGATCGCGACCACTCGGCGGCGCCGCAGCCCAGCTCGAGCACGTCGGCCCCGGCGACCTCGCCCCCGAAGACCCCGAGCTCGTCTTCGGAGATCCGCCACACCCCCCAGCCCCAGCCCTCGGCGATGTAGTCGCCGATCTTCTCGTCGTACGCGGGGGAGGAGAGGTCCCAGTAGACCCGGTTCTGATCGGCATCGGTCAACCGGTGGAATGGCTCTCGCCGGGGGCGAGAACGACGACCTTGGCGGAGGTCTTCGACTCGACCTCGGAGCGAAAGCCCTCAGCGTCGGTCTCGATCGGCGGGAAGGTGTTGTAGTGCATCGGGATCACCGTGCCGGCGCCGAGGAAGTCGGCGGCGATCACCGCGTCATGGCGGTCCATCGTGTAGTGGCCGCCGATCGGCAGCAGGGCGATGTCGATCGGGTTGCGCTCGGCGATCAGCTTCATGTCGCTGAACAGGCAGGTGTCGCCGGCGTGGTAGACGGTGACGCCACCCATCTCGATCACGAACCCCGACGGCGTGCCGATCGCGATCCCGTGCTCGGCGCTGAACGGTGCGTCGGCCGATCCGGGAAGCGTGTTCGTGTGCCAGGCGGGCACAAGCTTGATCGAGCCCCAGTCGAAGCTGACCGTCCCGCCCAGGTTCGGGTCGGAGACGTCCTCGATCCCCTTCGAGCCGAGCCAGTCGGCGAGCTCGACGATGCCGACGCAGTGGGCGCCGGTTCGCTTCGCCACCGGGACCGCATCGGCCATGTGGTCGGCGTGACCGTGCGTGATCGCAATATGGGTCGGGTTGACGTCGTCCGCGGAGGCGACGGCACTCGGGTTGTTCGGCGAGAGGAAGGGATCGACGAGCAGGTTGGCGTCTCCCTCGCTCAGCTCAAAACAGCTGTGGCCGTGGTACTTGATCTCCATCTTCAGTTGTCTCCTTCGGGTTGGTCATTCTCCAGCTCGGCGTGAAGCGCCCAGCCGACCGCGACACCGACCATCATTCCCAGCCGGGTCTCCTCGGAGAGCAGGGTCTTGACCGCGCTGAGGCGCTCGTCCGGGTCGGGTGTGGTCGCGGCCTTCAGCGTCGCCGCCTCGTGCGATTCGCCGAACCAGCCGCCGGCGGCGAGCGCCGAGGCCAGCACCCGCTGCAGCTGCGGAGCCGCGCGGGCGACGATCCGCTCGGCCTCTTCGAAGCGTTCGCTCTCGCCGAGGCGCTCGACCGCCGCTTCGAGCCGCTCGTCGCTGATTGAGGCCTCCACGGAGGCCCACATTACCCGGGCGCGGCCGGCTCAAGCCGCCGGCTTCGGCTGCGCCTGGTCCGCCAACTCGGACGGTCGCAGCTCCCACATCTGAAGCGGGCCGAAATCGGCGTAGCCAACCCGCTCATAGACCGGGCGCCCCAGCTTGGTCGCCTGGAGCGTCGTGGTCGCGCATCCACGTCGCCCCGCCTCATACATCGCCCGGCGCATCAGGGCGCCCGCGAGGCCCCTGCCGCGAGCGGCCTCCACGGTCCCGACGCACCAGACCGAGCAGTCCTGGCCCCCGTCGAGTCCGGGGTGATCGGTGGCGAGCACAGTGGCGGCGGGCTCGCCCTCGAGGCGGGCGACGTAGATGAAGCAGGGCTCGGGAAGCGTCCCCAGCCCGGCCCGCCAGGTGCCCTCCGCCCAGCCGTAGGCGCGATCATTGATCGCGAACATCTCCTCGATCGAGCCCTCGGCCGTCCACTCGATCCCGTCCAGATCGGGCTCCTCGACGCGATCGAGCCCGGCGCCCATCGCCCGTGGCTGGGCGTCGAGGGTGTGGCCCGCGCGCTCCAGAATCGCCGCGGTGCCCGGGTCATCGGAGCGCACCCAGACGGTCCAGGCGCAGCCGGCCTCGGCGTAGGCCGCCGCGATCTCCGCGTAGTGGGCCTCGAGCGCCGCGGGATCGGTATAGGCGACGCTGTTGAAGACCGAGCGGCTCGGAGCCTGTGGGCTGATCGCGGCGACGACTCCGTCGCGCTCGATCAGCTCGCCTGGCGGCGATCTGCGGCCAAGCGCGGCTAACCAGTCGGCCAGCGCCAGGACGTTCAGCTCGAGCCACTGGCCCCGCTGCATCGAGCGGTCCTAGCGATCGGCCCGCATCGCCAGGATGATCCCGTCGGCGATCCCGACCATCGCCACAGGCTCGACCCTGGGGTCGGAGGCAATCGTGTCGTTGAGCTCGCGGATCGCCCGCACTCCGTCGTCTTCGGCGTCGGGGTCGATCACCTCGCCGCCGCGGAAGACGTTGTCGATCATCATCAGCCCACCGGAACGCAGCAGACGCAGGGTCTCCTCGTAGTAGTCCGGGTAGCTGGTCTTGTCGGCGTCGATGAAGGCGAAGTCGAAGGGGTTCGCGGCGTCGAGGGATCGCAGTGTCTCGATCGCCGGCCCGATCCGCAGGTCGATCCGCGCCTCTACCGCCGCCTGCTCGAAGTGACGACGGGCGATCCCGGTCCACTCCTCCGAGATGTCGCAGGTGAGCAGGCGGCCGCCGTCGGCCAGCCCGCGGGCGATCGAGATCGAGCCGTAGCCGGTGAAGGTGCCGATCTCCAGCGCCCGGCCGGCACCGATCGCCCGCACCAGCAGGGTCGTCAATGCCCCCTGCTCGGGCGCCATCTGCATCACCGCGACGTCACCGAGGGCGGCGGTCTCGCGATCGAGCGAGGCCAGCACCTCGTCCTGGCGCGAGTGCTCGACCGCGTAGCGGTGCAGCTGGGCGGACATCGGCGTGAACTTCTCGCCCATCGGGCCGGATCAGTCGCCGGGACGCAGGCTGGCCGCGGCGAGGCCGGCGAGAGCGCCAACCGTGCCGCCCGCGAGGCCGGCGAAGGCGTTGGCGGTGTCCTCGAAGATCGGCAGCGCCAGCAGGACCGCGGCGGCGACGGCGACGCCGATCGCGTCGTAGTCGTCGTCGATCGCCCCGCTGGCCTCGGAGTGGCGCAGCGCGAACCATGCCGCCAGCGCGCCCAGCGCGATCCCGTTGCCGCCGGCGGCGACGGTGACCTCGCCCAGCGCGGTCTCGATCCCGTCCGCGGCGAGCATCCCCAGCGAGCCGCAGGCGACCATCAGCACCAGCGCCGGGAAGCTGCCGAGGCGGCGCTCCAAGCCGGGACCGAAGATCGCGACCATCACCCCGATCACGAACAGATATCCGATGTCCTGGTAGGCGAATGGGGCCGCCAGGTAGCGCCAGAGCTCGTTGCCGACCGGGCCGCCGATCGCCCCGAAATCGGAGAGCGGCTTGTCGAGCGCCCGCTGCACCAGGGTCATTACCACCGAGGCGCCGATCACGGCGCCGGTGGCGTAGGGGCGGGTCGCGTCGAGCGAGGCAAGCCTGCGGCGGAGCCGCAGCCGGCCCCGCCGGCGCTTCGAGGGCTTCGCCTCGAAGCCGTCGCCACGGCGCTCGAGCTTCGGGGCTCGCTTGCGAAGGCGGGCGCCGCAGTAGGGACACTCTGTGACGTAAGGGCTCACCTCGGAGCCGCAGCTCTTACAGATGACGCTGAGCTCGGTCTCGCTCACCGTTCGAGGATAACCTCATCGCGGCCCCGCGCAGCAGCCTCGGCCCAGCGGTTGAGGTCATAGAGGACCCGGGCAAGCTCGCGCCCCGCCGGCGAGAGGCGGTATCGGCGCCCTCCGCCGGGCTCCAACACCCCCGCGGCCGCGAGCTCGCGCAGTCTGCCGGCCAGCACCGAGGAGCTGATCCCGGTGCGCCGGCGCAGCTCGGAGAAGGAGACGGCGTCGCGGCGGAGCTCCCAGACCAGGCGCAGCGACCAGCGCCGGCCGAGAAGGTCGAGGACGTCGATCACAGGCGCCTTACGAGCCATCGCTTCTATTTTCGAACAACCATGCCCAAATTGCAAGAAAGTTGGTTTGTTTTTCGAAGTGACACGATGCGATGCCCAATGCTCGATGCCCGAGTGCCTACTCCAACGTCTGCTCACATAGAAAGCGCACCAGCCCCTCGGTGCTGCCGGTGCGCTCCAGGGCGTCCAGCTGGGTGCGGGCACCGGTGCCCGCCTCGATCAGGTGAAGGACGCCGGCCAGCTCGGCCTCGCAGCCGAGCGCCGCGGCGTCGGGCTCGAGCTCGGCGATCATCTCCCGAGCGAGATCGGCGGCCGGCGCCTGGCGATGCCGGGGGAAGTCGACCAGCTCGCCCTCGATCCCGCGCAGGGCCGCCCGCACCTTGTTGTCGTCGATCAGCTCGGTCGGGACCTCTATCAGCGGCTCCGACTCGGCGAAGTTGACGTGATAGCGGTGCACCAGGCAGATCGCCAGGGCCGCCAGGGCGATCGAGTCCTCGAACCTCGTCTGCTGGTCATAGACGCGCACCTCGACCGTGCCCAGGTTGGGATGCGGGCGCACGTCCCACCAGAGATAGGTGTAGTCGGGGATCGCGCCGGAGCGCATCATCAGCTCGATCCGCCCCGAGAAGATCTCCCAGGTGCCGTAGTGGGGCGGGACCCCGACCCTGGGAAAGGATCGGAAGACGGGTGTGCGAGTGGACATCAATCCGGTCACCTCTCCGCGCCACAACGGCGAGTTCGAGGAGACCGCCAACATCAGGGGGATGTGGCGGCGAACCCCGTCGGCGATGTAGATCGCCTTGTCGGCGTCGTCGATCCCGATGTGGACGTGGGTGCCGAAGATCAGCTCCTGGCGGGCGATCCAGCCGAGCTCCTCGGCCAGCTCCAAATAGCGGGGACGCTCGACGATCAGCTGTTCCTCGCCGAGCCCGGTCGGGTGGGTCCCCGATGCCGCCAGGGCCATCCCGTGGCGGGCCGCCGAGCGGCCGACCCGGCCACGCAGCTCGCGCAGCTGCTCGGCCGCCTCGCCGAGGTTGGCGCACGGGTCGGTGGCGATCTCGAGCACCGACTGCATCAGCTCCGGCTTGACCTCGCCGACACCGTCCTCGCAGTCGGCGAGGATCTGCTCGATCCCCTGGGCGAGCTCGAAGCTGGCGCCGTCCACCAGCATCAACTCCTCCTCGATGCCGATCGTGAACGGGGTGCCTGAGAAGCGGTGTTCCATTTCGGCGCCCCTACCCGCTGGTGGCCCGGACGCAACGGCGATCGTATCCCGGCCGGCGGTCTCCAGCGGCGCCAACACGCCGCCCCGCTGCCCGGTGGCATACTGCGGGCACACCCGTCTTCGAGGAGGAACGAGCCTGATGGAAGTCAAGAGCCTCACCGAGCAGAAGTCGTTGCTGGAAGTGCTGCCGCCCGGCAAGCGGGCCCGGCTGCACCGGCTCCTTTTCGAGTTCGGCCCCGGCAACGGGACGCTGATGCTGCTGCCGATCGACCAGGGAATCGAGCACGGCCCGCGAGACTTCTTCCCCAACCCTGCCTCGAAGGACCCCGACTACCAGTTCAGGCTCGCGGCCGAGGCGGGCTACTCGGCGCTCGCCTGCCAGATCGGGATGGCCGAGAAGTACTACCCGGACTATGCCGGCCGGGTTCCGCTGATCCTCAAGGTCAACGGCAAGACCGACCTCCCCCCTTCCGAGAACGCCCTCTCCACCACCAACGCCTCTGTCGAGGACGCGGTGCGCCTGGGCGCCGACGCGGTCGGCTACACCCTCTACGTCGGCTCCCCCCGCCAGGATGAGGACCTTCACCAGCTGAAGGGCGTCCGCGAGGAATGCGACCGCTACGGAATGCCGCTGGTCGTCTGGTCCTATCCGCGCGGCTCGGCGGTCAACCAGAAGGGCGGGCAGCTCTCCTTCTACGCGATCGACTACGCGGCCCGGATGGCGATGGAGATGGGCGCCGACGTGGTCAAGCTGAACATGCCCGACCCAGGCGAGAAGGACAAGGACTCCCCCGCCCCCTACAACGAGATGGACGTCAGCCAGGACGAGGCGATCCAGCACTGCGTCGAGTCGGCGGGCCGCTCCCTGGTCGTCCTCTCCGGCGGGTCCAGGGTCGACGACGAGACGGTGCTCTCGCACACCCGCTCGATCATGGAGGCTGGAGGCACCGGCGTGATCTTCGGCCGCAACGTCTGGCAGCGGGAGTGGAGCGAGGCGCTGGAGATCATCGCCCAGATCAAGGAGACCCTTCTCTCCAACGTGCACCGCACGCCGTAGCTCGGGCGTTTCGTTGGGGCGGTGACGGACCCCTCCCTGCCGCGCGACTCGCGCGAGTTTCCTGGCGCTCTCCGTTAGCGGGGGGAGGCGCGCTCGCGCTGCGTGCGGCCGGGAGGGGCGCCGTCACCGCCTCACGCGGCGCCCGGCAACCGTGGGGGGCGGTGAGTCACCCTGGCGACTTGGTAGTGAGTGGGTCGATATTCGCGCAGAGGCAGGCTCGGTGGGGCTGTCCTGCTGGTGGTCGTCGCCCTGATCGCCCTGCGACCCGCTCCGCACCGGAGCGACGCCACCGGCGATGCTCCGGGTCCGATGCGGCTGAGGGCGAGGGTGAGCCGGGTCATAGACGGCGACACGATCGAGGTGCGGATCAGCTCTCGCCGCCGCGAGGAGGTCCGCTACATCGGCGTCGACACACCGGAGACGGTGAAGCCCGGGACGCCGGTGCAGTGCTTCGGACCGAGGGCCTCGATCTTCAACCACCGCTTGCTGGAGGGACGGCGGGTGCGGCTCGTGCTCGGCGCGGAGCGACGAGACGTCTATGGCCGCCTGCTCGCCTACGTCCACCTGGGGCGGCTGTTCGTCAACGCCGAGCTGGTTCGCCGGGGCCTGGCGCGGAGCCTGACGATCCCCCCCAACGACCTGCACGCGCCGCTGTTTCGCTCCCTCGAGCTGAAGGCCGGCCGCCGCGGCACCGGCCTCTGGGGGTCCTGCTGAGGAGGCAGGAATAGCCCATTACCCGTGTGCCTTTTGTGACTTTCACATATGCAATCGCTCATGCAGCTTTGGTAGCGTCCCGCCCGCCCTGGTGAGACGATGAAAATGCGACAGAGCATCAACCAGTTCGAGCTGGCGTTCGAAGAGGAGACGTCGCTCGAGCGTCGGCGGCGCGAGCAGCTGCGCCGACGCGCCGCCAACCGCTCGCGGGCGCGGAAGATCGCCCGAGTCGAGACCAAGGGCACGGTCCGCTTCAGCGTCCTCGCCCTCTGCCTGGCCGTCACCGTGGCGGTGGTCACCGTGGTGATGTTCGAGGCGCTCGCCTTCCTGATGGCCTGAGCCGGCGCTCGCGGCCCGCGGTCGAATAGACTCGCCGCCGCCGATGGCGAAGCGATCCCTCAGGCCCCAGCTGAACCAGATCCGCGCCTGGGTGCGCCAGGGGCGCACCGATGCCTGGATCGCCCACCAGCTCGAGATCGGGACCTCCGAGCTGCGCGAGTTCCGCCGCCAGCACGGTCTCTCCCCCGACGACGAGGACGGCACCGGCGAGGTCGATCTCCGAGACGAGATCGAGGCCGAGATCGCCGAGGCGAGCGCCGCCGAGGAGGCGGAGGACG
>JBBRHQ010000050.1:0-13488 GCA_038222365.1 Solirubrobacterales bacterium | reverse complement strand
AGGCGCCCCGGCATCGCGCCCCGCACCACGTCGTCGGCGGCCAGCGCCTCCAGCGCAGCGCCGAGGTGATCGGGGACGCGCTCGAACTCGGTGCCCTCGGCCAGCAGGTCGTAGGTGTTGGCCTGCTGCGGCTTCCCGGGGTCGAGCTCGCGGCGCACCCCGTCGAGCCCGGCGGTCAGCAGCGCGGCCTGGGTCAGGTAGGGGTTGCAGGCCGAGTCCACGCCGCGGAACTCGAACCGCCCGCCGCTCGCGACCCGCACCGTGCAGGTGCGGTTCTGCCAACCGTAGTTGCGGTAGACCGGGGCCCAGAAGCCGAAGTCCCACATCCGCTTATACGAGTTGACCGTGGGGGAGCCGATGCAGACCAGGGCACCGAAGTGGTCGAGGATCCCGCCCATGAAGCGCAGCCCGATCTCCGAGAGTTGCGCCGGCCCGTCGGGGTCGTGGAAGACGTTGCGGCCCTCTCCGTCGATCAGGGTGAAGTGGTGGTGGTGCCCGTTCGCGGAGACACCCGTGAACGGCTTCGGCATGAAGCAGGCGTGCAGGCCGTGGTTGCGGCCGGCGGCGGCACAGATCTGACGATAGGTAGTGATGTTGTCGGCGGTACGCACCGCCCGATCGAAGCGGAAGTTCAGCTCCAGCTGGCCGGGCGCGTCCTCGTGGTCGCCATAGCTCATGTCGAGCCCCATCGCCCGCCCGTAGGCGACCACGTCGAGGATCACCGGGCGCAGCTGCTCGAACTGGTTGATGTGGTAGCACCAGGGCTTGGTCACGCCCTCGGGCGCTTGGCCCTCCTCGGGGATCTTCATCCACATCATCTCCGGCTCGATCCCGCAGAAGAACGAGTAGCCGAGCTCCTCCTCGACCTCGTGGGCGATCCGCTTCAGGTTCTGGCGCGGGTCGGCGTCGAGCAGCTCGCCCGTCTCGGTGTCGTAGCAGTCGCAGTACACGCGGGCGACGCGCTCGTCCCAGGGCAGCACCGTGAAGGTGTCGAGGTCGGCCACCGCGGCCAGCTCCGACTCCTCGGGCCCGAAGCCGATGTAGTTGTCCTTGCGGTCGGTGAAAAGGTCAGCCGTCGCTCCGTAGACGAGCTGGTAGCCGCGCTCGGCGACCTGCGGGAACCAGCTGGCGACGACGCCCTTGCCGTTGATGTGGCCGCTGATCGAAACCTGCTGGAAGAAGACATACTCGATTCCCTCGCGCTCGATCCGGGCGGTGATCTCGGCGATCTTCTCGGCGCGGCCGGGAGCCTTGCGCGCCTCCTCGAGGGTCTTCGGGGCGGGCTCGATCCGGGCCGAGTCGAGCACCTTCTGGACCTCCGGCGGGACGCTCCCCTGCTCCGATTCGGCCACTCTTGACTCCTCTCTTCGGTCAGCCCAGCGGGTCGGTACCCACTATATGCAAGCTCTGGACAAAAAGGTACAACGCCGCCCGCGCCTCATTCCGCCGCTGCCGCGAGGTCGAGCCAGTTGGTGAAGACGCGGCGGGCTGCGGGGTGCAGCTCGGTCGAGCGACGCTCGATCTCGGCGAGGAAGGCAAGCCCCTCTTCCTCGCCCAGTGTGGCGGCGAGGGAGCGCCGGTAGGCCGGTACCTCAGCCCACTGGCTGGCCATCTCTGCGGTGACCTCGAGATGGAACTGGACCCCGTAGGCGTACTCCCCCGAGCGGAAAGCCTGGTTGGGTGCCACCGGGGAGGAGGCCAGCCGTGTGGCGCCGTGAGGGAGCTCGAAGGTGTCCCCGTGCCATTGCAGCGTGACCAGGGGCTCCTCGATCCCGGCAAAGAGTGGATCCGCCCTGCCCTCGGCGGTCAGCTCGACCGGCAGCAGGCCGACCTCGGCCCGCTCCAGCGGGTGCACCGGCGCGCCGAGCGCGGCGGCGAGAAGCTGCACACCCAGGCAGACCCCGAGGACGGGGCGCCCCGCTTCGACCGCGTCCCGGACCAGCCGCTTCTCCGGGGCGAGCCAGGGATGCTCGGCATCATCGCCGGCGCTCATCGGTCCGCCCATCGCGAGAATCGCGTCGAACTCGCGCCAGTCGAGGAGCGCCTCATCCTCGTCCAGCTCGACCGCAACCGCCTCCACGTTCCGCTCGCGCATCACCTCCGAGAAGACGCCGGGATGCTCGCAGGAGATGTGCTGGAGGACGAGGATCCGCATCGTCTCAGGGCGTCGGGCCGTGCAATGTCGGAAGGCTCACGGCTCGGCCTGCTTTCCCTTTCTGGAGATCTTGGCTTTCGTCACCTGCGTCACCTCCCCGGTCTTGGCGTCGATGTGCACCTGGGCCCGCGGCACGAGGTCGCCGTCGTGTCTCGTGTAGAGGACGACGATCCAGAACGGCTTGGTCGAGAGGCCCTGGCGGAGCAGGCGGATGGCCGTGTCCGTGGGCTTGAAACTGACCTGCGCCTTGGCCGTGGCAATCGCCTCGCTCTGGCTGACTCTGACCTGCGCCTGCTGGCAGCTGTGGGCAACGAAGTAGATGAGCCCGAGCAAAGCGACGAGCGCCACCACCCGCGGCCAGGTCGGAGCGAATTTCGCAGGATCCCGAATCGGATGCTGGCCGGCTTCATCCGATTGCTGGTAGAGCAGGTCCGGGTCTTGGCCTTGCGCGCGCTCAGGCGGTTGGACGGAACTCGACCCCGATGTTGGTGGCGAAGACAACGATCAGGACCACGATAATGCAGATGATCGAGAAGGCGATCATCCCGTATTCGAAGGCCTTGACGTGTGTCTGCTTCTCGGGGAACTCGATTTGCTTTCCGTTGCTCATGGCCTCAATTCCGCCCTTCCTGCTTCTGCCGACGCGGCGGGCTCGGATCCGCCGTGTGAGCGGGTCGCGGCGTAGGCGATCAGACGTCGGTTCTCATAGACGATCCAGCCGATCAGCACGAGGACCGTGACGACGATGCCGATCCAGGTGAGCGTGTAGTAGGCGGTGGTCGCCGCCTGGCCCCCATCGCCGTAGGTCGATCCGGGGCCGAAGGTCATGAAGCCGGCGCATTGCTCGTAGCGGGCGCCGACGATGAAGTCGGCCACGTCGCTCGCCGGCGTTGCCCCGCCCCCGTGCTGGATGCAGTTGGGTGCGCTGTCGATTATCGCTGGCATCGGGCCACCTTGCCTTTCGGTGTCGCGCTCTTGCCGGGCCTCATCTGATCAACTCACTCAGCTCCCCTGCTTGGACCGCCTCGGAGGGAACACGCGTCCCGTCGGGCTCGATCATCATGTCCTCGCCCTGGGCGAACTCGGGCACGTGGATGTCCGGCGCGTACTCGGCCGGGTCGAGCCCGTCGAGCTCGACCTCCACCGGCACCCGCAGCAGGTTGAACTTCTTCAGGATCCACCCGGCGATCCAACCGGAGAGGAAGCCGAGCGGCACGAAGGTTGCCAGGCCCATCAACTGGCCCCAGATCGAGCTGTCGACATTGTTCAGCCCGGTTGGATAGCCGGCGGCAAAGATCCCCACCCAGATGATCCCCAGGAAGCCTGAGAACCCGTGGACCGCGACCGCGCCGACGACGTCGTCGACCCGCATCTTGGTCTCGATCCAGTTGCCGACCCAGACAGCCATTACCGCCGTGGCCATCGAGAGCAGGTAGCCCAGGGTCGGCGCGTAGATGTCCGCCCCGGCGGAAACGCCGATCACTCCCGCCAGCCCCCCGGAGACCGTCCAGAAGGGATCCCCGCGGGACGCGAAGTAGCCGCCGGTGAAACCGCCCGCGAAGCCCATCGTGATGATCATCGCGATCGAGCCCAGGGTGGTAGGGCTGAGGTAGATGTTCGCCCAGCCGGGTGCCAGGGTCGAAACGATCACCAGGCAGGCTGCGTAGAAGCCATAGAAGCCGGTGAAGATCAGCATCAGGCCCATCAGGGTCATATGGATGTTGTGCGGTCTGAAGACACGGGTCAGACCATCCTTCGTGTATTTGCCTATTCGTGGCCCGAGGCTGAAGAGGACCCCGAGGGTGAACACCCCGGATACCCCGTGCACGACGGCCGAGGCGATCGAGTCGTGGAACCCGAAACGCAGCGTCAGCCAACCGCCGGCGCTCCATCCCCAGGCCGCGTCGAGGATCCAGACGGCCGAGCCGAGCAGACACGCGAGCACCAGATAGGCCGAGAGCCGCACCCGCTCGAGCAGCGCACCCGACATGATCGACGCTGTGGTCCAGGAGAACAGCAGGAACGCCAGGAAGAAGATCAGGTTGATGTTGTTGGTCAGGTTGGGCCCGAAGCTGTCCGACCAGGGGATCCCGCCCTGGCAGGCAACGCTGGTGAAGTCGCTCGAGTTGGGACCGATCGGCAGACCGGGCTGGTTGCAGTTGTAGACCCACCACCCGAGGTAGTACATCGTCGGGGTGACGACGGCGATCGTGAGGATGTTCTTCAGAGCGGTCGCCAGCGCGTTCTTGCGCCGCGCGACCCCTGTCTCGTAGGTCATGAAACCGACGTGGATCAACCACATCAGCACCACGGTGAAAAAGTAGAACTGCTCCCCGAGAACAGCGCTGTCGATCGTCTGGGAGTCCGTGATCCCCTTGACGGCGTCCTTCAGCTCGGCGGCCTGCGCGATCAAAGCGTGGATCATCGTCTTTCCCTCCTCGCCCCCGTGGCGGGTGCGGCCGTCATCGCATTGCTCTGGATTCGCTTGCCGGCAACGCTCGGCAACATATCCCCGGCGCCAAAGCCTGCACAATGGGCAATTCACACACACTTGCAGGGTCGGGAGCGTGGGTTCCGCACATTGGGTAATCCGCGCCGGGCGGGATACCATGCGTTCCCCAGTCCCCGGAACGGAGGAGGGTCTTGGCGTTGCAACCAGTGGAGACGCTGCGCCCGACGGTCGAGGAAGGCGACGACCTTCGCCGAGCGCAGCGGGAGAACGAGACCCTCTACGCGGTCATCAAGACGGTCTCCTCCTCGCTCGACCTCGACCGGGTCCTCGACGCGATCGTCGAGATCGCCACAGAGGCAACCCGCTGTCATGCCGCCTTCATCTACTTCCTCGAGGGTGATCGACTCGTGCTGCGAGCCGCCTCGCCGCGCTACGCGGATTTTGTAGCCAGGCTCGGCTTCAGCGTCGACGAAGGTCTGGCCGGATGGGTCGCGCGGACCAAGACCCCCGAGTTCATCCCCGACAACGCGATGGCAGATCCGCGAATGAAGTACATGCCCGAGCTCGAGGAGGAGCAGTTCCAATCGATGGTGGCTGTGCCGATCCTGGCCAAGTCGGGCGACGTGATCGGGGTGGCCGTCCTGCATACCGCGGCGCCCCGGGAGTTCGATGACGAGGTCCTCAACTTCCTCCTCCACACCGCGTCGCTGGTCGCTGGTGCGATCGAGAACGCGCAGCTCTACGAGGAAACCCGGCGGCGCGTGCAGGCGCTGACCACGCTCACCGGTCTCAGCCAGGCGCTCGCTGCCGTCACCTCGCGTGAAGATCTCTACGGCGTCGTCACCCGCGGGGCGCGAGAGCTCCTCGACGCCGATGCCTGCCAGATCTACCGGCTCGACGTCGAGGCCGACGAGCTGACCCTCGCCGGCGCCGATCCCGAGGGCGCTCCGGCGCCGAGTCCCCGGCCGGGTGGAACCGGGCTCGTCATCGACCTGATGCGGCGAGCCAACGGGGGCGGCCGCGGCGGCCGCCGGGTCGCCCACGAGCTCTGGCCCGGCGTCGACGAGAACGCGCTCCTGGCGGCGCCGCTGGTCGCGGGAGACGAGCAGCTCGGGATCCTCTGCTGCCTGGCCCATCGCCGGCAGTTCGGCGAGGAGGACGCGGAGCTGCTCGGAGCGGTCGCCAATCAGACCGCGGTCGGCCTGAAGAAGGCCGAGCTGATCACCAGCCTGACGGCGGAGAACCTCGTCAAGGACATGTTCGACGCACTGGCGGCGGGATCGGTCGAGGCGGCTGAGGCGAAGGCGAGCGAAGCGGGTTGTGATCTGACCCGGCCCCACCTCTTTCTTCACCTCGAGCCCGCACCGAGCGCGGCCGACTCGCCGACCTCGTGGCCGCATCTGGCGAGCCGGCTGGAGGCCCAGCTGCGGCGGCTCAACCTGCATGCGTTCATCGACCCCCGTCATGACGGGTTGCGCGCCCTTGCCTCGCTGCCAATCGAAAAAAGGCTGGCGGTGGAGGAAGTGCGTTCGGCCTGCGAGCCGTTGCTACGCGAGGAGGGGGCGGTGGCCGGTTTCAGCGACGCCGATACCGGTGCCGCGAGCGCCCGCCGGCGGATTCGCGAAGCCGCCGACGCCGCCCGCATAGGGCGCTCGCTTGCGGCAGAGGGGGGCGCCGTCTCCTACGAACAGCTCGGTGCCTACCGTTACCTGGTCCACCTCGAGCTCGATGATGCGCCCCGCGACCGCTACCACCAATCGGTCCAGGAGCTGATCTCCTATGACCGTCGCCGCGGCTCCCGGCTGGTCGAGACGCTGGAGCAGTTTCTCGCCGACCGCGGCAGCGTCACGGCCAGTGCCCGGACTCTCTACGTACATCCGAATACGGTCCGGCAGCGGCTGGATCGAATCGAACGGGTGGCAAGTCTCGACCTGGGCAGCGAGGACCTGCTCTCCCTGGAGCTTGCGCTGAAGCTGGTCCGCCTCCACAACCTGCGGGCCGAAAAGGACTAGGGCGATGCCTCTAAGCGTGTCGGCGACGGCGCCTTGCCGCCAGCCAGATCCAGAAGATCCCGAAGCCGAGGAGGTTGAAGAGCAGCACGAACAGCACCCACCACGCCTTGATCATGAACGGCAGGTCCGTTTCCTTGTTCAGCTCGTAGCCCGTCAGGTAGGCCATCACCACCAGCGTCATCACCAAGATCGGCGGGAGTTGGCCGGTGAGGACGAAGAGGATCATCGTCGGCGCCATCCTATTCGCAGGAGCGTGTTGGCGGCCAACCGCGGGGGCGGACGATGACCATCAGGGCGAAGCTCTACGCAGCGATCGTCCTGACCATCCTCGGTCCGCTGGCGACGACCGCGGTTGCGCTCAGCGGGATGTCGCAGATGGGGAACCGCTTCGACGAGGTCCAGGAGCGCGCCGCAGCCGAATCGACCGCCCGTGAGCTGAAGTTTGCGGTCACCGACGTCAACGGCTGGCAGACCGCCTACGGCTATGACCACGGGGCCTCCCGGCCCCGGTTCCTCAGCTCGGTGGCGGATCTGCGTGCCGACTTCCGCGCCGCCTCGGGCAAGCTCACGGAGGCCGACGAGCAGGCGCTGCTGCGCCGGCTGGAGCGGCAGTTTGGCGGGTTCATGCGGCTCGATGCGATCGCCTGGCGCGAGCTTCAGGCTGGGCACTACGCGAAGGTGCGAAAGATCTTCCTCGGCCCCGAGATCAGGCAGTTCCTGGCTACCGCCGCAACTGCCGAGAGGCTGGCCAAGCTCGAGGCCAAGCGGGCCACCGCCTCGGAGGCTGATTTCGACAGCGCCCGCGATGACGCCCGCAAGCGCCTGATCGCGGTCGCCCTCGGGGCGGCGCTGGTCGTCATCCTCCTGCTGGTCACGGCGAACGACGTCGCCCGCATGGCGCTCGAAGGCGAACGCCGAACCCGCGGTGAGGTGGCGGACAGCAGCGAGCCGACGTGACCCAGGACGTCCTGCTGACCTTGAGCCTGCTGCTCAGCGGGGCCCTCGCCGCCCGCTTCTTGGCCAGCCTGATGCGGGTGCCGGAGATCCTCATGCTGGTCGCCGTCGGCGCCCTGCTGGGTCCATCCGTGCTCGACGTGATCGACGTGCCCCTGCGGTCGATCGGAGCCCAGCTGATCTTCACCCTGGGGGTTTCCCTGATTCTCTTCTACGGAGGGCTCAACCTTTCGGTCACGGTCCTGAGGCGGGTCTGGGTGGGACTGGGGATGCTCGTCATCCCGGGCGTGATCCTCACGGCGACGATCACCGGCGCAGCGGCCCACTTCGCCTTCGGCCTCCCCTGGACGGCGGCCCTGCTGATGGGGGCCGTGCTGGCCCCCACCGACCCGGCAATCCTGATCCCGCTGTTCATCCGCTCCCGTCTCAGGCCCAAGCTGGCGCAGACTGTGGTCGCCGAGTCGGCCTTCAACGACCCGACAGGAGCGGTGCTGGCGCTGGCCTTCGCCGGCGTTCTGATCAGCGGCGACTCATCGATCACCACCCCGGCGGTGGACTTTGCCGGGAACCTCGCGATCAGCACCGTGATCGGGATCGTCGCCGGGGTGCTGCTCGCCGCGACGATCTCCAGCCGGCGAACCGGGATCTGGCGCGAATCGGCGGCCGCCGCGGTCCTGATGGTGGTCACGATCAGCTACTTCTCGCTGGACTCGGCGGGCGGCAGCGGCTACCTCGGCTCCTTTCTCGCCGGGTTGATCGTTGGCAACATGGAGCAACTGGGTTTGGCGATGCACTCCGAGCACGAGCGGGACATGCGCCAGTTCGCCTTCAACTCGGCCGACCTGGTCACATTCTTCGTCTTCGTCGTGCTCGGCGCCAACATCCCCTTCTCCGAGCTCGGTCAGAACCTGCTGCCGGCGCTCGGGGTGGTGGCGGTGCTGCTGCTGATCGCCCGGCCCCTGACCGTGCTGACTTGTGTCGTCCCCGACAAGGGGGGCAATTGGACCAAGCAGGAGCTCGCCTTCCTCTGCTGGACCCGGGAGACCGGGGTAGTCCCCGCAGCCCTGGTCGGCGTGCTCGCCGGGCTCGGCGTCCCCCATATCGAGCTATACGCCAGCGTCGTCGCCCTGGCGATCATCCTCACCCTTGTGCTCCAGGCGCTTCCCGCGGTTCGCCTCGCCGATCGCCTAGGGCTGCTCGACGCCGAGCCCGAGCCGGCGCCCGCAACGGCCGAGCTGGGCTGACACCCGACCGACGTGGGACCGACGCCCGACCGACGCCCGACCGACGCCCGACCGACGTGGGACCGACGCCCGACCGACGTGGGACCTTTCAACCGCCATATAGACGGCTGAAAGGTCCCACCCCGGGAAAAGGTGACCGAATGCGCCAGAATTGTCAGTAGATGAGCGCGGAGCGGTTGACAGATGGACATGGGCGCCGGATCTCCGACCTGCGGGTCTCGGTCACCGACCGCTGCAACTTCCGCTGCCAGTACTGCATGCCGGCGGAGGGGCTTCCCTGGCTGGAGCGCACGGAGATCCTCAGCTTCGAGGAGATCGAGCGTCTGGTCGGCGTCTTCGCCTCGATCGGCATCGAGGAGGTTCGGCTGACCGGCGGCGAGCCGCTGGTGCGCCGCGAATTTCCCCGCCTGGTCGAGATGCTGGCGGGGGTCGGGGGGATCCGCGACCTCTCGCTGACCACCAACGGCTACCTGCTCGAGCGCGACGCCGCGGCGTTGGTCGATGCGGGCATCGACCGGGTCAACGTCTCGATCGACTCGCTGGCGCGCGATCGCTTCTTCCAGATCACCCGGCGAGACTCGCTCAACCAGGTGCTGCGGGGGTTGGAGGCGATCGCCGCCTTCCCGCAGATCGGGCCGGTCAAGGTCAACGCCGTGGCGATGCGCGGGTTCACCGAGGGGGAGGCGATCCGCTTCGCCGAGTTCGCCCGCTCCAGCGCTTTCCAGGTTCGCTTCATCGAGTTCATGCCGCTCGACGGGGACCACGCCTGGACGCCTGACTCGGTCCTCGCCGGAGAGGAGCTGCGGGCGATGATCGACGCGGTCCATCCTCTGGAGGAGATGCCGCGGGAGCCCTCGGCGACCGCGAGAGTGTTCCGGTTCCGCGACGGAGCGGGGGAGATCGGCTTCATCAACCCGGTCTCCGAGCCCTTCTGCGCCGACTGCAACCGCGTCCGCCTCACCGCCGAGGGAAGGCTGCGGACCTGCCTCTTCTCGCTGCACGAGACCGACCTGCGCGATCCCCTCCGGGAGGGCGCCGGCGACGCCGAGATCGAGCAGCTGATCCGCGATGCAGTCTGGCGCAAGGAGCTGAAGCATCACGTCGGCGAGCCCGGCTTCCGCCAGCCGCCGCGGACGATGAGCGCGATCGGCGGCTGAGGCCAACTCCCTCACGCCTAGTGTGACATTGGGGTCGCATTGCGGCCTCCCAGGTGACACTCGGCCTGAGGTAGGCGGATCCTGCCTATGCAATGCTTAGGCAGATGGCGGATCTCTCGATCGGCGAGGCGGCCAAGGCGCTCGGGGTCAGCGCCGACACGCTGCGGCGCTGGGACCGCTCGGGAAAGCTGCGGACGACCCGCGACGAGAGCAACCGCCGCCGCGTCCCCGCGGCGGAGATCGAGCGGCTGAGCACGGCACCGGCGCGGCACGCCACCGGCGACTCGTTCTCGGCGCGCAACCGATTCCCCGGCGTCGTCCGCTCGGTCGAGGTCGACGGGGTGATGGCGTTGGTCGAGATCGAGGCGGGCCCGCACCGGGTGACGGCGGCGATCACCCGCGACGCGGTGGAGGAGCTCGGCCTCGCCGAGGGCGTCGAGGCGACCGCGACGGTGAAGGCAACCTCGGTGATGGTCGAGAGGGGAGGCTGAGGTGAGGGAGAGGATCGGCCGGACCCTCCTCGCCCTGCTGGTCCTCGCGATCCTCGCGGCGCTTGCCGGCTGCGGCGGGGGGGATGACACCACGGGGGCGAGCGGCGGCGGCGAGCTGGTCGTCTCGGCCGCGTCTTCGCTCGAAGACACCTTCACCACCTATGCGAAGTCCTTCCCCGATGATCAGATCAAGCAGTCCTTCGCCGGGTCGGACACGCTCGCCGCGCAGATCCGCAACGGGGCCCACCCCGACGTCTTCGCCGCCGCCGACACCGAGTACCCCCAGCAGCTCTACCGGGAGGGGTTGGTCGAGAAGCCGCGGATCTTCGCCGGCAACCGGCTGACGATCGCGGTTCCCGCCGGCAGTGAGATCTCCTCGATCGACGACCTCGCCAGGCCCGGAACGAAGATCGTGATCGGCGCCAAGAGCGTCCCGGTCGGCTCCTACACGCTCGAGGTCCTTGGCCGCCTCCCCGCGGCGCAGCGCCAGGCGATCGTCGACAACGTCGTCTCCGAGGAGCCGGAGGTCGCCGCCGTGGTCGGCAAGCTCATCCAGGGAGCCGCCGACGCCGGGTTCGTCTACGTCACCGATGTCAAGTCCGCCGCGGGTGAGCTGAAGACAATCCCGATTCCGGCCTCGCTTCAGCCCGACGTCGCCTACGGCGTCGCGATCGTCAAGGACGCGCCGAACCCCTCCCTGGCAAAGAAGTTCGTCGCCGGGCTGTTCGCGCCGGGTGCCGGAGCGGCCGCCCTGCGCGGGGCCGGATTCCTGCCGCCTCCGTGACCCGAGGGGCAGGGTTCAGGGCGCTGACTATCCTCGCGCTCGCCCTCGCGCTCGTTTTCCTCACCCTGCCGCTGGTCGCGGTCTTCACCGACACCGGGCCCGGCCGGCTGCTCGACAGCCTCTCCGAGCCGGCCGCCCGCGAGGCGCTCTGGCTCAGCCTGCGGACCTCGGTCGCGGCGCTGGCGATCATCATCGTCGTCGGAACCCCCGCCGCCTACCTGCTGGCGACCCGGGACTTCCGCGGCCGCTCGCTGGCGATCACCCTGATCGAGTTGCCGCTGGTCGTGCCGCCCGCGGTCGCCGGGATCGCCCTGCTCGCAGCGCTCGGCCCCAACGGGATCCTCGGCGGGGCGATTGAGGACGCCGGGATCGAGCTGGTCTTCCAGACCGCCGGGGTGGTGGTGGCGCTGACCTTCGTCGCCGCCCCCTTCTACCTGCGCCAGGCGATCGCCGCCTTCGAGGCGCTCGACCCCTCCTGGCTGGAGGCCTCGCGGACCCTCGGGGCGGGCCCGGCACGGACCTTCCTCACCGTCGCCGTGCCGAGTGCCAGACCCGGCCTCGTCTCGGGTACCGCCCTCGCCTGGGGGCGGGCGCTGGGCGAGTTCGGCGCGACCCTGATGTTCGCCGGCTCCTTCCCGGGAATCACCCAGACGGCCCCGCTGGCGATCTTCGCCCGCTTCGGGACCGACTTCACCGCGGCACTTGCGCTCTCCGCGGTGCTGATCGCGGTCGCCGGTGCGATCCTGCTTTCGGTGAAGCTGTTCTCCGGCAGCCGAGCGCTCGAAGGGCGCGGGCTGTGAGCGGTCTGGAAGTGGAGATGGGCCTCGGGCTTCGCGACTTCGATCTCGAAGTGGAGCTCGCCGTCGGCCGGGCGCAGCGGCTTGCCCTGGTCGGCCCCTCCGGAGCCGGGAAGACCACCGTGATGCGAGTCGTAGCCGGCCTGCTGGCGCCGAGGGAGGGGCGGGTTGCCCTCGACGCCGCCCTCTGGCTCGACACCGTCGCCGGCATCGACCTGGCGCCCGAGCGGCGCCGCTGCGGATACCTCTTCCAGGAGTACGCGCTGTTCCCCCGGATGAGCGCCTGGCGCAACGTCGCCTACGGAATCCGGGATGGGGAGCGAGGCGCCCGGCGGGAACGAGCGATCGAGCTACTCGACCGCTTCGGCTGCCGCGAGCTCGCCGATGCGGTGCCGGGCGCGCTTTCCGGCGGCGAGCGCCAGCGGGTTGCGCTGGCCAGGGCGCTGGCGCCCCGCCCGGCGGTGCTGCTGCTCGACGAGCCTCTCTCCGCGCTCGACCCGAGCAGCCGCTCGGCCTCGCTGCGCGAGCTCGACTCCCTTCTGTCGGGACTCGAGATCCCGATCCTGATCGTCACCCATTCCTTCGACGAGGCGGCGCTGCTGGGGGAGCGGATCGCCGTCCTTGATCGCGGATCGGTGGTCCAGCAGGGAACTCCGGCAGAGGTCTCCGCCGAGCCGGCCTCTGCCTTCGTCGCCGACTTCACCGGCGCGGTCGTCCTCCGCGGCAGCGCTTCGGCCGACCCCGACGGCCTCACCGCGATCTCCCTCGACGGAGGCGGGACGGTTCGCTCGACCGACGGAGCGGCCGGCCCGGTCGCCCTCAGCGTTTTCCCCTGGGAGATCTCGCTGGAGCCGCCCGGAACCCCCCACGGGGACTCGGTGCTCAACCGGGTCAGCGGCGAGGTCCGCTCGGTGACCGAGGTCGGCAACCGCGTCCGGGTCGGGATCTCGCTCCCGCAGGCACTCACCGCCGAGGTCACGGCGCGCTCGGTCGAGGCAATGGAGCTGCGCCCCGGCACGCCGGTGACGGCGGCCTGGAAGGCGACCGCGACGCGGGTTCTCAGCGCCGGCTGAGCAGCGACGCTCGCGCTAGGATCGGCACCGATGCCCGGCGAGGCAACCGAGAAGGTCACCTACTGCCGTGTCTGTGAGCCGCTTTGCGGAATGCTCGCCACCGTCGAGGACGGCCGCCTCACCAAGCTTCGTCCCGATCCCGACAATCCGCTTTCCGCCGGGTTCGCGTGCCCCAAGGGGATCGCGATGAGCGACGTGCAGAACGACCCCGACCGGGTCCTTCATCCGCTGCGCCGGACTCCCTCGGGGGACTTCGAGCGGGTCTCCTGGGAGGTTGCGCTGACCGAGATCTCGATCAGGCTGAAACGGATCCGCTCCCGGCACGGCGGCGATGCGATCGGCTGGTACATGGGCAATCCGGGAGCCTTC
>JBBRHQ010000049.1:0-13525 GCA_038222365.1 Solirubrobacterales bacterium | reverse complement strand
CTTCGCCTCGGCGGGGGAGACCTCCTCGATCTGCTCCTTCACCTGGTCGAGGTCAAGCTGGGCGCTGGTCGCCATGCTGCAATCTCCTAAATCCGGGTCGGAATTCGATAGAAGAGAGTACTACTTCAGAAAGTATAGTAGGTGCCCGATCCGTCCCACCGGCCGGGCAGGTCAGGGCGCCGCACAGCACCAGCCGGCGATCCGGGGGAACCGGGTCGGCCCGGTCTCGCCCGGGGAGAACTGGCTGGAGATGTTGGAGACGGCGACGATCCTCTGCCGGCCGCTCGGCTCCAGGAAGACCCACTGGTCGGCGCTGCGCCATGCCAGCAGCAGCCATCGTCCGTCCGGGGAGAAGGCGAGACCGCTGAACGCCCCCGGGCCGACGAAAAGCCTGCGCGAATGGCCCCTCTCCCCGGCCAGGACCAGGGCGCTGCGAGGGGTGGGGCCCCCGGAACGCACGATCAGCGCGAACCGGTGTCCCCGGGGCGAGGCCGCGAGGGCCGAGATCCGGGTTCCCGCCGGAGCGCGGACTCGCTTGACCGGGGTGCCGGCCGCATCGACCAGCTCGACCCCGGACCGGCGGGCGATGAGCAACCTGCTGCCGTCCGCCGACCAGGCGAGGGCGACCGGCACCTGTGCCGGACCCGTGTCGAACAACTCCCGGTCGGAGTCGACGGCGACCGCGTGAACCGAGCCGTCCGGATCGGCGAAGGCGAGCACATGATCCGCTCCAGGCCGCCACGCCGGCTCGACCTCCGCGACCCCCTGGCGAAGCAGGCCATCACCACGTCCTTCGCCGCCGATCACCCGCAGGCCGTCGCCGCCGATCACCCGCAGGGAGCGATCGTCGAGATAGGCGATGCGGAAGCCGTCGGGCGAGTTCCAGCTCGGGTGGGTGACCGGTCCCCGGCGGGCGATCGACCAGCGGACCTCGCCCTGCGGATCGAGCGCCAGCAGCTCGTGGCGGGTGGTGGCGGCGACGAAGAGGCCGCGCGGCGAGAAGATCGACTCGCGGTAGTCGCCGAGCCGGCGCTTCGACCCGTCCTCCTGAACGATCCACGGACCGCTCGGCGAGTCGACCAGGACTTGCCCGGGGCTCGGCAACGAGGTCAGCGCGGGGCTCGAGGGCTCCCGACCGATGTCGACGGCATCTCGGACCCAGTGCCGCACCGCGGCTCCGGCGGGGCTGATCAGCAGGGCCAACAAACCGATCGCGATCGCCATCCAGGCCAGCCGCAGCGACCGCCGCCGACCGGGTGTGGTGCGATCGCGCTCGGCATATGCGGCGCTGAGGACCCGCCAGGCGCGCTCCGCGGCTTCCTCCTGATCGGGGACGGGTGCCCGGAGAAGGGCTCGGCCGAGGCGGTCCTCGTTCACCCGCTCTCCTCCAGCTCCTCGGCGAGGCGGTCCAGGGCCCGGCGCAGGCGCGAGTTGACGGTGCCCCGCGGCAGGCCGAGCATGCGGGCGATCTCGCCGGGGGTGTACCCGAGCAGGTGGCGGAGGACGATCACGGCGCGGCTCTCGGCGGCCAGGTTGGCCAGGGCGGCCTCCAGCTGGTCGGAATAGGGCTTTTCCTCGGGCGCGGAGGCGGGCAGTTCCGCTGGCTCCGGCATCGCGGAGACCTCGCGGCGAAGCGTGCGGGCCCGGCTCCAGTCGATCGCCCTGTTGACGACGATCCGGTGCAGCCAGGGCCCGAAGGGGCGGCGGCGGTCGAAACGCCCCAGGGCCCGGATCGCCGAGAGGAAGGCTTCCTGGGCGATGTCCTCGGCAGCGGCCTCGTCGCGGACCACCAGATAGGCCGCGCGGTGGGCCATCGGCCAGTGGCTGCGAAACAGGGTGGCCAGCGCGTCCTCGGACCCGTTCTGCGCCGCCCGCACGATGGACGCTTCGTTGCCGCCGATCTGGCGCCGGAGACCCATGGGAGCGGGGGCCTCTAACGCCAGCGTTGAGCAACCCCCGGTCACACAATGATTACGCGCCGGGGGGCCCCAGAGGTCCCGGCGGGCGCAAACGGGAGCGCTCGCCCGGCGCAATCAGGTCGGGGCGAGCCGGCGGCGTTTGCGCACCAGCCGCCGGATCCCGATAGCCGCGACCGCGGCGAGCAGCCCGGCGCCGGCCAGCGCCAGCCACCCGGAGATGTCGCCCCCGGACGATTCGTCGGGCTCGCTGACCCGGAGGGACTCTGTGTCGATCTCGGCGAGCGCCCGTTGCGGGCCGGCTACGGTCAGCGTCCCCCCGTCGGAGCTGAGGTGGAGGCGCAACCGGTCCATCCTCAGGTGGGTGGGCAGGTCGTCGAGGTCGATGCAGTAGGCGCGGCCGGCCCGGGTGTTGAGCGCGTGGACGAACCTCTCCTTGCCACCGTCATAGAGGGTGTAGTTCCAGACCCCGTCGGCACTGGTCGACCTGGTCAGCGGCAATCCGGTCATCTTCTCGCCGGGGTTGCGGGGATCGACGATCGGATCGGGGTCGAGCCGGTTCGCCGCGACGTCGAAGGAGTGGAGGCTGTAGTCGAGGGGGTAGCCCGAGCGCCGGTAGGAGACCAGGTAGAGGGTCTTCCCGTCGGGCGACAGGCCGTCGAGGGTGAAGTTCCCTCGCAGCTCGATCAGGCGGCGGACCCTCAGGTTCTTCGCCGAGAGGATCGCGAAGACGCTCTTCCTCACAAGCCCGTAGTGGGGGTTTGCGAGGACCAGGGTCCCGCCGTCGGCCGAGAGCCCGGTCGCGGACTGATCGAGCGCGACGCTCGGCACCGTGAGGAACCGCCGCAGGCGGGTGGAGCTGAGGACCTGCCCTCCGTGCTTGCTGATCCGGGCGACGAACTCGCCGTTACCGGCGAAGGTGGCGATGTAGCGGGAATCGCTGCCCGGGACTGTCACGCCCCTGATCCCGGCGTCCCCGCCGGCGATCGGGCCGCCGTCAGCCGTGCTGTGCGCCGGGAAGACCGCGATCGCCGCAGCCGCCACCAGCACCGTCGCCGCCACTCGTCGTCTCATCCGACCCTCCCGCGTCGCTTTCATCTGCCCGTGTTACGGGCAAGCAGCCGCCAGAGGTCCCCGGCGAGGGCGACCCGTCCGCCGAACGCAACGTTTCGTGCGCAATGGAGCCCTAGGGTTGCGTTCGACGCTCAGCCGCTGGTTGGGCGTGTCGTCTCGCGCAGATAGTCGCGCCAGCCCGACTCGATCTCGCGCATCCGGGCGTCGAAGGCGGCCTCGAGGTTGGCCGCCGGTCCCTCGCGGTGAAGGCGCGCGACCAAGAGCTCGCAGGCCCGGCTGCCGCGCTCCTCCTCGAGCATGTCGAAGATCGTCCCGCCGAGCAGGACCGCGTCGCGGCGCGAGGGCGGGAAGGAGGGGCGCGATCCCTCGCGCAGGCGGCGGATCACCGCGGCCCGGTAGAGCCCCACCTGCCGGGCGAAGTACTGAGCCCCGCCTTCGACCAGCCAGGCCCAGCGCAGATAGCGGAGGAACCGCCGCGGCGTCCACGAGGGTGGCAGGGCCGTGTTGTTCGCGGCGACGACCAGCTGGGCGTAGAGGCGCTCGGCGGTGCCCCGCAGCGCCTCGCGCGAGTCCTCCCCGGCGGCGCGGCGCTCGATGTGGGGATCGTTGAGCACGTGCAGCTCGGTCGCCATCGGCCAGCCGGCGAGATAGCGCCGCCCGGCCGGGGCCGCTGACCAGCGGGCGGCGGGCAGGAAGGGGTGCGCCATCGAGAGCCAGGCCGGGTTGGTGTGGACGACGACCGTGATCTCCCCGGGGACCTGGTCGAAGCGGTCCTCGAGCCGCAGACGCAGGTCCTCGAGCCGGTCCAGGGTGCGCTCCGCGTAGGCGGCGTCGCCGCTGTCGTGGCGGGCCGTGAAGCTGAGCGACTCTGTCTCGACCCAGGGCATCAGCGGCAGGCTAGTAGGGAGGCAGCTCGCCCCGGGCCCGGGCCTCCTCGAGGTCGAGCTCGGTGCTGATCCCGAGCGCGGCGAGCGCTTCGCGCGCCTCGATCAGGCTCCCGGCGCCCCGCACCGCGCCGGCCAGGGGGACCTCCCCCGCAGCCGCCGCCGCCCGCGGGTCGAAGTAGTAGGTGAGCGCGCCCGCGGGGCTGAGCTCGACCGTGCGCCGCCCGCCGCGGATCTCGACCATGCCGCGGTCCCCCCGGGCGCAGCGGACTCCGAGGGCGCTGGCCTCGGTGGGGACGATTCGACAGGCGGCCTCGATCTGCTCGCAGACCGCCGGCGTCAGCCCCCAGCTGCCGAGCAGCGCCCCGGCCCGGGAGAGCGCCGCGATCAGATCGAGCACCTCGGCCGGGCTGAGCTCGCCGTCGCAGCCGGCGGCGTGAACGCCGAGCAGCACCGTCAGCTCGGCGGCCAGCTCGATCCCGGCGGCGAGCATCACCGCGTCGCAGAGGGGGCTGGCGAGGCCCGGCTCGCGGCCGTGGGCGAGGACGTCGCCGCCGACGTCGACCAGGACGAGCAGATCGCAGCCGAGCGCGGCGGCTGTGTCCCGGAGCCCGGCGGCGGTGGCCGCGGGTCCACCGGCGATGTCGACCAGGACCGTCTCGGTGCAGAGGAACTCGGCCATCCCCGACTCGGCGAAGCGGCCGCCGAGCGGGGTCGTGGTGTGGGGGCCGGCCAGCACGGTCGCGGCGCTCAGCCGCCGCCCGCCGATGATCTCGGCCAGACCGCGGGGGCCGGGGTGGGGGTCGACGGGCCAGCGCTCCCAGGCGACCCCGCCGAGCACGAACTCCGCCCCGAATGACTGACAGAGCCGGGCGGTGCCGAGGGCGCCGACCACGTCACCGCCCCCGCCCATGCCGAGGACCAGCGCCTTCGAGGCGCCCGATAGGACCCGCTCGAGCGAGGGCTGGGAGCTCAGCCGATCAGGCGAGCGCCGGCTCGGCGTCGGCGGCGTCGGCGTCGGCGCAGAGGGACTCGATCTCCTCGCGGGCGCGATCGAACTCCTCGTCGGCCATCACCGGGGTCCCCTCGAAGGGCAGGTCGCGATCGATCTCGACCCAGGAGCGGCAGCCGTGGTACTCCTCGCGGACCCGGACGGTGACGGGCCGCGGGATCCGATGCACCCTCAGCAAGAGCACGTGCAGTGGATGGCGCCGCTTCCAGTTGAGCCGCTTCTCGGCGTAGTCGGGCGTCCAGATGTAGAAGGGTGAGAGGCCATCGACGATGCGCCGATCGGTGACCGTGAAGTGGTCTGTGACCTGCGCCCAGGCCCGGATCCGGACCCGGTCGGGCTGCGGGATCCCCCCGTCCTGGATCAGCGCCCTGGGGGGAGGCTCCTCGTCGGGCCAGACGCCCTCCTCGAGCGCGCGACGCAGCTCGGGATGGTGCGAGGGGCGAACGAGGTCGTTGCGCTGGTGGTCGAACGTCGGGTAGAGGAAGAAGCGCTCGTGCTCGAGGTCGAAGTGCTTGTTCTCCTCGCGGATGCCGCCCTTGCGGAGTGTGACCAGCTGCTCGCCCTCGGCGAGTGCACGCACCGTGACGGCCCATTCCTTGAAAGCGATCGGCATTGGTGGTCTTACCTGTTCAGGTCGATGTGGTGGCTGGAGGGGGCGATGGAGCGGCCTGAGCGACCGCTGGAACCGCCCGCGAGGCGCCGGATTGTAGACGAGACTTCTCGGATCGCCAAATAAGTGAAAACTGTCACTAAGTCGGATATGACTTAGCTGTAAGTAGCTGGAACCGCTTCACAGTGGGAAATTGGCCGCTCAGCCAGGCTTTTCGAGAAACCTGAAAAGTACCCGATCGGTGCCCTCTGGATCCTCGATCTGACACCAGTGCGCGGCGCCCTCGACGATCCCGGTGCGGCCGTCGGCGACAGCTTCCGCGATCTCCGCCGCGGCGGCCGGCGGCGTCACCGGGTCCTCCGAGCCACAGAAGGCGAGAACAGGGCAGGCGATCTCCTCGGGGCGCTCCATGGTCGCCACCGCGGTCGCGGCCGAGCATTCCGCGTAGGCCTCGGGGTCGTTGGCGACGATCATCTCCCGCATCAGGCCGAGCAGGCGGGGATCATCGCGGCGGCGGCGCTCCGAGAGTCCGGTGGTCGTAACCAGCTCGGCGATCTCATCCAGCCGGCCGGTTCGGGCCTGCCTGACCCGTTCCTCGAAGACCGGCGCCGCCTCCGGGCGCCAGGCCAGGGCGCCGCCGCAGAGGGCCAGCGCCCGGGCCCGCTCACCGAGCTCCAGCGTGGCCCGCTCGGCGACCATGCAGCCGACCGAGTGCCCGACCAGGGCTGCCTCGGCGATCCCCAGCGCGTCGAGCAGCGCGACCAGGTCACGGCTCCAGGTCTCCACCGAGTAGGGACCGGGGGGCTTCTCCGAGCGCCCGGCGCCCCGCTGGTCGTGGGCGACGGCGCGCCACCCGCGCTCCCGGCAGCCCTGTAGCTGCGCGAGCCAGGCGTTGGCCGAGCCGCCGAGGCCGTGGGTGAAGAGGACCACGGGCCCATCGCCGCCGGTGTCCTCATAGGCGAGCGATATGCCGTTGATCTCGACCCTGTTGGCGATCAGCCCTCCGCCTCTCCGCTTCCCCAGCCGCCGCCGCCAGGGGTCTCGATTCGCAGCCTGTCACCCGGCTGCAGCTCGCCCTCGCACTTCGAGGGCAGCTCGCGTCCGTTCAGCAGGTTACGCCCCGGGCTGCCGTCCTCGCCTCCGCGGCGCCCGCGAGGCGGATGGCGGCGGCGCTCGGTGATCAGCGTGAAGCGCATCGGCTCCAGCGCCTCGATCTCCCGAACGATCCCCTCACCGCCCGGGTGGGCGGCGCCCGCCCCGCCGCTGCCGCGGCGAAGCCCCAGCTCCCGGACCCTGAGCGGGAACTCGGACTCGAGTGCCTCGACCGGGGTGTTGAGGGTGTTCGACATCGCGACGTGGATCGCGCTCGGCCCGTCGGCGTCGGGGCAGGCGCCCTGGCCGCCGCCGATCGTCTCGTAGTAGGTGAACCCCTCGGCCGAGAGGGTGAGGTTGTTCATCGTCCCCTGGCCCTGCGCGGGCCCGTCGCCGGCCTCGCCCAGCGCCGCCAGCACCAGGTCGGCAACGCGGCTCGAGGTCTCGACGTTGCCGGCGGCGACCGCGGCCGGCGGACGGGCATTCAGCAGGCAGCCCTCGGGCACGCTGATCTCCACCGGTCGGTAGGCACCGGCCGAGGGGGGCGCGTCGGGATCGGTGAGGACGCGGACCGCGAACAGGGCGGCCGACCTGGTCACCGGCAACGGGCAGTTGAGGTTCCCTTCGGTCTGTGGGTCGGTGCCGGCGAAGTCGAGCCGCAGCCGCTCGCCGCTGAGCGTCGCCCGCAGTCGCAGGGATAGGTCCCGGGCCTCGCCGCGGGCGTCGTCCTCGAGCAGGTCGGCCGCCTCGTAGTCGCCGTCGGGCAGCTCGCCGAGGGCCGCCCTGGTGCGGCGCTCGGAGTAGGCGAGGATCTCGCCCATTCCCCGCTCCAGCGTCTCGGCCCCGAGCTTCGCCGCCAGCTCCGCCAGCCGGGTCTCGCCGATCCGGTTGGCCGCCCTCTGGGCCCGCAGGTCGGCGAGCCGCTGGCCCGGGTCGCGCATCCGCGAGGCGAGGTCGCGGAGCGTCTCCTCGTCGGCGGGCGTGGGGGGAATGATCACCCCCTCCTCGGAAAGCTCGGTCGAGTCCGCGGGCATGCCGCCCGGGGTCGGACCGCCGACGTCGGCGTGGTGGGCCCGCGCGGCGGCGAACCCGATCAACCGATCCTCGGCGAAGACCGCGGTGATCAGGGTGATGTCCGGAAGGTGGGTGCCGCCGCGGTAGGGGTCGTTGAGGATCCAGGAGGCGCCGGGGCTCAGCTCGAGCCCGATCACCGCCGCGACCGCCTCGGGCATCGAGCCGAGGTGGACCGGGATGTGCTCGGCCTGCATGACCATCTCGCCGCAGGGGTTGAAGAGCGCCGTCGAGCAATCGCGGCGCTCCTTGATGTTGGCCGAGTGGGAGGCCCCGATCAGCACGGCGCCCATCTCCTCGCAGGCGGCGCACAGCGAGCCGATCAGGACCTGGAGGGTGATCGGGTCGAGGCTCATCCGCGGGTGGCGATGATCGTCCCGGTGCGATCGACGCCGGCGCTCCATCCGGGTGGCAGGACGAGGGTCGTCTCGGGAAGCTCGAAGATCGCCGGCCCCTCGGCCCCGGTCCCCGCCGCGGGCTCGCCGCGAAGCACCTGCGCCTCGAGCCACTCGCCGCCGAAGCGAGCTCTCCTGGCGCTCCGCTCCATCCCGGCCTCCGAGCCGGCCGCCACCGGCCTCGGCTCCGGGCTCGGCTCGACCATCGCCAGGCGGATGTCGACCAACTCGACCGCCCCCTCCGGGTCCCGGTACCCGTAGCGCTGCTCGTGGGCGGCCTCGAATTGCTCGCGCAGCTCCGCCGGGTCGGCGCGCGGCGGCCCCGGCACCGTGAGCTCGAAGGCCTGGCCGCGATAGCGCAGCTCGTAGGCGATCCGCGGCTCCGCCGCGTCGGAGAGGCCGCTCCGCTGCGAGGAGATCAGCTCGCCGGTCTCGGCCGCGACCCGCTCAGCGCTCAGCTCCTCTCCGCGCAGCATCACCGTCCGCGCCGTGTCGCGGCGGCGCTCCGAGGCACAGAGCCCGAGCGCCGAGAGCACCCCGCCGGCGCGCGGGCAGAGGACGCGGTCGATCTCCAGGTCCTCGGCGATCGCCACCGCGTGCATCGGCCCGGCGCCCCCGAACGGCATCAGCGCGTAGCCACGCGGATCGACTCCCCGCTCGACGGTCACCACCCGCAGCGCCCGCACCATCTCCTGGTTGGCGACGCGGACGATTCCCTCGGCGCACTCCAGCGGCGAGAGGCCGAGGTCGGCGGCGAGCGCGGAGAGCGCCGCCTCCGCGGAGGCGGCGTCGAGGGCGACGTCGCCGGCCAGCCGCGAGTCGGGTGCCAGGTAGCCGAGCGCCAGGTTGGCGTCGGTGACCGTCGCCTCATCCCCGCCCTTCCCGTAGCAAGCCGGGCCCGGGTCGGCGCCGGCCGATCGTGGCCCGACCCGCAGGGCGCCGCCGGGGTCCCTCCAGCCGATCGAGCCGCCCCCGGCGCCGACCGTGTGGACGTCGACCATCGGCAGCTGGATCACTCTTCCGGCGAGGCGGCGGGCGTCGGTGCGGCGCACCTCGCCCCGGTCGATCACGCAGACGTCGCAGGAGGTGCCGCCCATGTCGAAACCGAGCGCGTCCGAGTCGCCCGAGATCTTCGCCAGCAGGCCGGCCCCGACCGCCCCGCCGGCGGGCCCCGAGAGGACGCTCCAGGCTCCGGCGCGGGCGGCGTCCTCGGCGGGGGCGACTCCACCTGAGGACTGCATAACGAGGGGGGCCGGCAGCCCCGCCTCGGAGGCTGCGCCACCGAGCGCGGTCAGGTATCGGTCGAGGAGAGGGGAGAGGTAGGCGTCGATCACCGTGGTCGAGCAGCGCTCGAACTCCCGGAACCGTGGCAGCACGCCGCTCGAGGTGGAGACGTGGGTAGCGGGGATCGTCTCCCGCAGGGCGGCGGCGAGTCGCTCCTCGTGGGAGGAGTCGAGGTAGGAGAACAGCAGGCAGATCGCCACCGACTCGGGCTCGGCCTCGGCCACCGCGGCGACGACCCGGCCGATTTCGGCCTCGGTGAGCGGCTCCAGCTCGCCGGCGGGCCCGACCCGCCCCGCGGCCTCGAAGCGCATCCCGGCTTCGATCAGCGGCGCGGGCTTCGGGGCGCAGAGGCGGTAGAGCTCGGGGCGGTCCTGACGGGCGATCTCCAGCAGGTCGCCGAACCCGGCGCTCGCCACCAGGGCGGTGCGGGCGCCCCGCTCCTCGAGCAGCGCATTTGTGCCGACTGTCATCCCGTGGGCGAAGGTCTCGACCGCTCCGGCCTCGGCCCCGGCGCGGTCAAGCACCTCGAACACGGACTCCATCACCCCCACCGACTGGTCCGACGGCGTGCTCGGCACCTTCGCCGTGTATATGTGCTCCCCGTCCATCAGCACCGCGTCGGTGAACGTCCCGCCCACGTCTACGCCGAGCAGCATCGGCGCCTAGAGCCAGACCTCGGGGCGCAGATCTCCGTTCGCGTCGAGCACGAAGTGGGTGCCGTCGAGGGAGGGGTCGAGATCGGGGAAGTCGAGGCGACGGTGGCCGCCGCGGGACTCGCGGCGCCCCAGGGCGCAGATCGCGATCGCCCGGGCGAGGGGGTAGGGGTCGTCGAGCAGCTCGGTCATTTCCCCGGGCCGGCGCAGCGGGCCGGCCAGCCGCCACAGCGCCTCGCGGGTCTCTTCGGTCGGGGGGTCGAAGCGCCATCCCGGTGGATCTGGGGGTTCGGGCGGTGCGGGCTCCTCGAGCGCGGCCAGCGCGGCTCGCTTGCCGAAGACGAAGCACTCGCTGAGGGAGTTGGAGGCCAGCCGGTTGGCTCCGTGCAGGCCGGTGCAGCAGCACTCTCCCGCGGCGTAGAGCCCGGCGACCGAGGAGCGCCCGTCGAGGTCGACCGCGATGCCGCCCATCAGGTAATGCGCCGCCGGAGCGACCGGAACGGGCTCCCGCACGGCGTCGAGCCCGGCCTCGTGAAGTGAGGCGAAGACGTTGGGAAAGCGGGAGGGATCGACCTCGCGCATGTCGAGGGCGACGTGGTCGGTGCCCTCGGCCCGCATCCGCTCCAGGATGTCGACGGTGACCGCGTCGCGCGGCTCGAGCTCGGGGGTGAATCGCTCCCCCGAAGCGTCCAGCAGTGTCGCGCCCTCGCCGCGCACCGCCTCTGTGATCAGGCGGCCATCGAAGGCGGTGCCGGGCATCGCGAGCGCGGTGGGGTGGAACTGACAGAACTCGAGATCGGCGAGGGTGGCTCCGGCGGCGCTCGCGAGGACCGGCCCGGCGCCGATCGCCCCCCAGGGGTTGGTCGTGCGGCTCCACAGCGCCGCGGCGCCCCCTGTGGCCATCACCGTCGCCGCGGCGAGGATCCCGCCGGCGTCGGTGAGCACCCCGAAGCAGCGGCTGCGATCGCTCCACAGGGCCACCGCCGAGGTCTCTTCGCGGACCTCGATCCTCGGCTCGGCGGCGACCAGCTCGGCGAGCCTCGCGGTCAGCTCCCGCCCTGTCTCGCTGCCGCCGGCGTGGACGATGCGCCGGTGGGTGTGGCCTCCCTCGAGGCCGAGGGAAGGCTCACCGCCGGGGTCGAGGTCGAAGCGAACCCCGCGCGAGCGCAGCTCGGCGACGAAGGCCGGAGCTTCGGCGACCAGCACCTCGACCGCCGAGGGGCGACAGAGGCCGCGTCCGGCGGCGATCGTGTCCGCGGCGTGCTGCTCGGCGCTGTCGCCGGCCTCGAGCACCGCTGCCAGTCCCCCCTGGGCCCAGAAGCTGGCGCTCTCGGACAGCGGCTTTCGCGAGACCAGGCAGACCGCGGCACCGGCCTCAGCCGCGCAGAGCGCCGTCCACAGCCCGGCGGCGCCGGCACCGACCACGGCTACGTCGAAGCGGGCGTTGTCGTCGGGGGCCGCGGCCAATTACGGCGGTTACGGTATCTGGCGATGGCGCTCTACTACCACCACCCTCTTTCGCTCGAGCACGAGACGGGCGCCCACCCCGAGAACGCGGGCCGGATCAGGGCGATCGAGGCTCTGCTGCAGACCGAGAACTGGCACGGCCTCGAGCTGCGCGAGGCGCCGGCGGCGAGCCTCGCGCAGGTCGAGCGGGTCCATCCCCGCTCCCATCTCGAGGCGATCAGGGGCCTCTCGGAATCTGGGGGCGGCAGGGTCGACCTCGACACGATCGCCGGTCCCGCCTCCTTTGAGGCCGCGCTTCGCGCCGCCGGCGGAGCCACCGACGCCGCCGCCCGCCTGCTCGCCGGAGAAGAGCGCTTCGCCTTCTGCGGGACCCGGCCCCCAGGCCACCACGCCGAGCGCCAAAGGGCGATGGGTTTCTGCCTCTTCAACAACGTCGCGATCGCCTCCGCCCACGCCCTCGCCGAGTGCGGGGCCGAGCGGGTGATGGTGATCGACTGGGACGTCCACCACGGCAACGGGACGCAGGAGGTCTTCTACGACTCCGACCGGGTGCTCTTTGCCAGCATCCACCAGAGCCCCCTCTACCCGGGGACGGGCGATCCGGGTGAGGCCGGCGCCGGCACCGGGGAGGGCTACACGGTCAACTGCCCGGTTCCGCCGGGGGCGGGCCCCGACGAGTTCCTCGCGATCGTGCAGACGGTGCTCGCTCCGATCGCCCGCGACTTCCGGCCGGATCTGCTCGCGGTCTCGGCCGGCTACGACGCCCACCGTGAGGACCCCCTGGCCGAGTGCATGCTCGACGAGGCGGCCTACGCGGAGATGTCGGCGACCGTCCGCGACCTCGCGGCGGAGCTCGGGGTGGGGGTCCTGGTCTGCCTGGAGGGCGGATACGCGCCGGCGGCGCTGGCGGCGTCGGTCAGCGCCACCCTGCGCGGCTTCACCGACCTCTCGCTCTCCCCGCGCCAGGCCCCCGTCGAGGCGGCCGGCCCCCAGCGCCGTGCCCTAGGAGGCCGCTGGAGCCTCGTCTGAGGGCTCCTTTTCCTCGGCCTCGCCCCTGGCGAGCTGCTCGAGCTGACCGATCGTCAGCTTCTCCTTGAGGCCGCGGTGCACCAGCTCCGCCTCGTCCTCCACCGACGCGGCCTCGGCCGCCTTCGCCCAGAGGCCGGCGCGGTCGATCCTCCCGGCGGCGTGCATCCCGGCCGCCGCCTCGCCCAGCTCGCGCAGCTTCTCCTCGCGCAGGTCGCCGAGCTCGCGCAGGTGACCGCGGAGCTCGTTGCGCTCGCGCGAGCTCTGCTTCTCCTTGCCGCCGCCGAACAGCCCCACCTAGAGCTCCAGCCTCTCGCGCAGATCGGCGACCAGGGCGTCCGGCATCCCCGGCACCTGCCGCAGGTCGTCGACCGCCTTGTAGCCGCCGAGCCGCTCCCGGTAGGCGATCACCCGGTTCGCCTGGGTGGGGGAGAGGCCCACCTCGCGCAGCTGATCGAAGGTCGCCAGGTTGAGGCTGGTGGAAGCTCGCGAGCCGGAGGGGCCCGCGGAAGCGCCGGCCTCGGCGCTCTCCGCCGCCGCCGTGCGGCGCTCGGCCTCGGCGACGTGGGCCTCGATCTCCGAGAGGCGTTTCTCCGCCGCTTCCAGCGCTCGGGCCTTGGCCTGTCGCTCCTGCTGGAGCTCCTCCTCGCGGGCCCGCAGCTCCTTCGAGAGCCGCCTCTCCGCGTCGAGGCGGCCGCGCTCCTCGGCCTCGGCGCTCGTCTCGGCCAGCCTGCGCTCGGCCTCCTGCGCGCGGGCGTTCGCCTCGTTGGAGCGTTCGGTCATCTCCGCCAGAGCGCTCTCCGCGGCGCTGCCCGATCTCGGGGCCGTAGTCGCGGGCTCCGCGGGGCGGGCGCTCGGCGCGGTCGAGGCGGCCAGCTCCTCGCGCACCTGACGCTCGGCCTCGCGGCGCATCGCCTCCGCCTGACCCCGCAGCCACTCGGCGGCCGCGGTGCGGTTCTCGGCCTGCTGGAGCCTCGATCGCTCCTCGGCGTCCTCGGCTCGTGACTGTGCCTGCTCGAGCTGGTCCCGCAGCGCCTCCAG
>JBBRHQ010000048.1:0-13685 GCA_038222365.1 Solirubrobacterales bacterium | reverse complement strand
GCGGCGACCGCGGCGCCGCGGCGGCGAAGGCGCTCGAGGTCGGCGCCCATCACCCGCGCCAGCATCTCCTCGGTGACGCCGGGCAGGGTGGCGATCCGGGCGCCCGCCTCGGTTGCAGCCTTACGCGCGGCGGTGTGCGAGAGCGACTGCACGGTCGGCGCCAGGACGACATCGGCGGCGGCCATCGCGGCCGCCAGCGTCTCTGGCGGCTCTCCCGCGTGCGAGGCCCGCTCGGCCATCACCGCGAGCATCGCCTCGGCGCCGGCCTCGGCTGCCTCGTCCCGCAGCGCCGAGCCGATCCGCTCGGTCGCCGGATTGCAGATCACCAGGACCTCCTCCCCGGACGCCACCCCGAGGCAGTCGCGAACCACGGTCCGAGCCGATCGCTGAAGCCCCTCGCTCATCCTGCGCAAGCCTAGACGGACCCCCGAACGAAGCCATTTCTGCCGCCCAAGGGCATAAATGGAGACAGTTCCACGCCCCACCCCCGCCGCTACGATTCCCCCACCCGCCGGGGTAGCTCAGCTGGTTAGAGCAGCGGAATCATAATCCGCGTGTCGGGGGTTCGAGTCCCTCCCCCGGCATCGATATTTTCGCTGCATGTGGCGATGTTGACAGTCACGGGATCCGGCCGAAAAGCGAAACGTGTCCCGGATGTGTCCCGAAATTGGCACTTCAGCGAGTTTGGGCGCCGGCAACTCAGTCCTCATCAAGGTCCGGGTATTGCGGGGGCGGAGTGCCTCGCAGTTGCAGCACGCGAGGGTACTCGCCCTCGTCCACGGGCTCGGTTGCGGCGAGCCTCAGCAGAACTCGCCATTCGTCGCCGAAGTCGAAGACGTAGGCGATCTCCCTCCCCACCGAGAGATCCAGCTCGGCCAGGGGGACGTCGGCTGTGGGTCTCCCCTCGTCCGGGGTCTGCGGTGTCGTGAACTCCGTGCTCGGCTCGCCCCAGAAGGCGCCGTCGAGCCAGAAGGAGTAGAGGTGATCGTCGTCCCACCCGAACGCGGCCTGGATCACATGGTGCAGGTCGGTCAGGTGTTGACCTTCGCCGACCGCGAGCCTGGCACCGATCCCGGGGGCGCCGACCAGCTCGGAATCGAAGACGAGCGCCCCGAGCCCAGCAGATGCAGGCACCCCAGGCGTTCCGGGCCGGTTGGCGTCGAGCGCTAGCCGACCGCCCTCGCTGAGCGCAATTCGGCTCCCTAAGCGCCTGGGAGATTCAGAGTCGGGATGCCTCTCGATCAGGCCGTAGGCCTCTCCACGTCGCAATACCTCACCGACCGCCCACCCGGCGTCGCGGTCGCCCAGCGGCTGGCCGTCGGCGAGGCGCCAACCCTCGCGCGTGACTCCGAGGAGCGCTCCGGCGTCAAGCTCCTTCCATGTCACGGAATCGGCTACCTCGAGCAGGTCGACCACCTCAGCCGCGATCGCCTCGATGAACTCCTCGCCACCCCCGAGGTCCTCGGCCAGGACGGCGAGCAGCGCTTCCGGATCACCGGAGAGTTCCTTTCCGCGAACAGTCGAGTAGAGCCGCCGGCCGCGCCGGCGGACCAGGCGCAAGCGCTTCAGGCACTGATGAAGCTCAGCGAGCACAGCGAGATCGGCCTCCCGATGCGGCGGTCCGAACAGCTCTGCGTCCCACCAGTCCGGCCATCGCTGAGCCGCCTCACGCACGACGACCCGTGCCAGAGCGTGAGTCTGAGTCAACGCAACCCCATCCGCTGCCGCGTCGAGCAGCCACCGCGCGGGCGCCGTCGCCCGCTCGGCCGCGCTCGAACCCGCCGGGCCGCTAGTTATCTCGTCGCGGGTTTCCACGCTCCCACCAGTCGATGCTTTCGCCCCGGGATTGAAGCTCCTCGAGCGTGCGGGCGACGAACCCCGCCTGGGTGCCCCCGATGTCACCACAGAGCGTCCACAGCTCACGGGCGGCGCGCTGGTAGCAGTGGATCAGGTAATCGAGCTCGAATGCATCCAGCTCGCCGGCGTCGTAGCGACCGAATCCCTCGCGAACCCGTTCGAGCAGCTCCCCGAGGCGAGCCTCGTGGTAGGTGACCACGAGCGCCACATCAGCATGACGGCGAGCCTTCGAGTCGGATGCGGAATCGGGAGCCACGGCGTGGGGATGCATCGAAAGCGGATCGACGGCGACAGTACCGAAGTGGACGCTGTCCGCAAAAAGGGATCGCCGCTAATTCCGTGCTCCTGCGCCAGGCACGCGCCAGCCACCGCCGGACTATGGCGGTCCCGAGCGCCACAGAGCGGAATCCGGCGCTAAGTTCATGACACGAAGCGGGCGCCAGCCAGGCCGGTTTTCGAGACCGACGCGGTTTCAGGGTTCATGCCTGGAAATTGTGACTTTCCGAAATCTCGTGCGCCTCGAATTGCGCCAATTCTCGAGCACCAGCAACGGCGCTGGTGTAGTTGAGGATCGACTTCGGCGCCTTCCCCTCGCGCCGCTTGCAGCCATGAAGGCTTCGACATCGGCGGGCCTGACCTGGTCGATGCTCCCGCTCATGCGGGGATGCCTGGCGTTGGATGCCGACCTGATGACGGACCTCGCTCCGCCTCGGCCAACCAGGTCTCGATCGTCTCGCCGGTAGCGGGAATAGCGACCGAGCTTGACGTACGGGAGCCCGTCAGCCCTGGTCTCGGCGTCGACCCAGCTTCGGGCAACCCCGAGAGCAGGTCAGCCAGCTGATCGGCATCGAGCAGCTTGCCGCGCGGGGAGGTGCGGGTTGATGCCAAGCGACTCGAGTACGCGATTAGAGACCGCCTCGATCTGGGGGAGGAGAGCGACCTTGGCTCGGCTCATCAACCGGTGCGCGCCCGGCCCGCCGTCCGCAGTAGGGAACCGTAGATGCCCTTGACCTTCTTCGCGTCGCGGACGAAGCGCCGCATCGCCACCCGCTCGGAGCGCTTGCTGTGGGCCGCGAGCCCGCCCTTCAGGTCGCGCACGAGCGTCGCGTGGAGCCTGCGTGAGATCGACCGCTGCTGGAACAGCCGGTTCTCGATGTAGGCGATCTGGGCGACGCTCAGCGAGTGGTAGAAGCGTCGCAGCGTGCGGAGCGACTCGCCGGCTCTGAGCACGCGGTTGAGGCTGGTAGCGCGCGCGAACGGGATCGCGGCGGTGAGCAGCTGCCTCAATCGTGCGCGCGTCACCCCGTTCCGTTTGAGCACCCTCAGCTCGGCCTTTGAGAAACCCTCGAGGCGAGACAGCTTCTCCGCACGGGCCCGCGCTTGCGCGCCCGTGATTGCGAGCCTGACTCCGGCCCTGCGGAGAAGCCGGGCGAGGCGGCTGCCGGCCTGTTGCTTTCTGGCGAGGGTCGCGGCAAGCTTGCCCGCGTAGACCTTGGTCATCGCGAATTGCAGGACCTGAATGTCGTTCACCAGGTTCGGCGCGAGCTGGCGGGCGCCGGTGAAGCGGTCGACGCTCGCCGACATCGCGCGCGAGAGCGACGCCACGCGAGCCGCGCTTTTGACGAATTTCAGGGTCGCCGCGCGGATGGTCCTGCAGCTGCGGCTCTTGCACACAGGTCTCGCGACCCTCGGCAGCGCGAACCGGCGCGGCCGCACGATCGTCGCGGCATTGGCTGGGTCCGGGGGGTCGTAGACCATCGAGAGGTAGTAGGTCTCTATCGCGGTTGCGGTCACGCAGTACGGGGAGAAGAGGGTGAACACGATAAATTCGCCAAGCGGCTGCCCAAGGCTCTGGAATTTTGCGGTGCCACACAGGAAGCTTGTCTGTGCATACAGCTTTTGATACTTCGCCTTGAAGTACTCCTTCACCTCCGGAGGCACGGCGGCCTTCGGTGCCGTGACCTTCGGAGGGAACGCGCACGCCGCCTGAGCCGAGCCCGCCTGCCCCGTTCGCGCGGCCGCACAACCACCACCGCCCGACACGTCCACTTGCACCCACGGGAAGTAGCTTTCGAACTGGAGCTCACCGTCACAGGTGATCGTGATGTCGACCGACGAAAGCGCAACACCACCACCCCTTTGGAATGTGTGGGTGCCACTCACTACGACCTGCCAGCCGCTTGCGACTGGGACGAGCGAGGCATCGGCCGGCTCGTTGGTGGAGGGATCCCCCGGGAATCCCCAGTGGATTGCCGCGCTCGGGCCTCCACACTTGTCGTGGTCCGAGTCGATCCACACCTGCGGACTGTCGGGGTTGAGGTGGCTGTATGCCGGCCCCGTGAAGCTGAACGGCTGGCCCGCCGTTGCGGAACGGGTGGGGACTTCCGCTGCTGCGGTCGCCGGGAACACGAAGGCGATGCAGGCTGCCGCCGCAGCGCCCGCGCGCACTGCGTCCCGCAGCAACCGATGGCGCCGACGCAAGAGCTCTCCCGTCCTCAGTTGAAACGGCTCCGTGCCACTCGGCATGACCGGGATCCTCGCCGGAGCCGATATCTCGCCGCTACCGGGTGAGTACCCTGCTCTTTTAGGATGGTGGGAGGACGGGCGCAAGAGCGCACCGCGGGGCGGGCGGGCGCGATCCGTCTGCTCGAGCGCGAAGCACAGCGCGCAGCCATCGAGGCCCGCATCGGGGCGCTGGCCCGGGGCGAGGGGTCGCTCCTGCTGCTGGAAGGGCCGGCCGGGATCGGCAAGACGGAATTGGTGCGTCTCGCATGTTCAGTGGCGGAGCAGGCCGGCGTGCGCTGGCTTCAGGCGCGGGGTGGTCAGCTCGAGCGAGGGTTTCCCTTCGGCATCGCGCGCCAGTTGTTCGACCCTCCGCTCGAGCGAGCATCGGCTGAGGAGCGCGCTTCGCTGCTCGAGGGAGCCGCGAGTCGGGCGCGTCCCGTGCTGCGATTGACCGATCCCGCGGATGAGCCGCCGGGAGCCGACACCCTCGAAGCATCGTTTCACGGCCTGTACTGGCTGACCGCCAACCTTGCCGCCCGGGCCCCGCTCGTGCTTGCCGTCGATGACATCCACTGGGCGGACCCCTCCTCGCTTCGCTTCCTTGCCTATCTCGCGCATCGCCGCGAGGGCCTTCCGGTCGCCTTGCTCTTGGCGGCGCGCACCGGCGAGGGCGAGGGGACCGATCAGCTCCACCAACATCTCGGGGAGGTTGAGGCGCTCCGGATCCCGGCGCTCAGCCCGGAGGCGGTGTCGGAGCTTTGTGCCCAGCGGCTAGGTGAACCGGTCGACCCGGCGTTCGCACTCGCCTGCGAGCGGGTCACCCGCGGAAACCCCTATCTCCTCAGCGAGCTCCTTACTTCCCTTTCCGAGGATGAGGTTGCGCCAACCGCCGCGGCCGCCGAGCGAATCGAGGGATTTGCGCCGCAGACGGTCGCCCGCGCCGTCCTGACCAGGCTGGCGAGACTGTCGCCCGGCGCGGAGCAGCTCGCGCGCGCGGTGGCCCTGCTCGGTACCGATGCGGAGCTCAGACACGCCGCACGGATCGCCAGGCTTGATGAGCTCGAAGCCGCGCGCGCGGCAGACACGCTGGTGGCCGCGTCGATTCTAGGTCCGCAGCGCCCGCTCGAGTTCACCCATCCGCTTGTACGAAGTGCTGTCTATGAGGAACTGCCGGTCGCCGAGCGGGGGCTGGATCAGCGGCGTGCGGCCGAGCTGCTTGCCGCCGAGGGGGCCGACGCGTCGCGCGTCGCTGCGCATCTGCTCGCCGTCGAGCCGGCGTCCGACCCGTGGGTGGTCGAGCGTCTGCTCCAAGCGGCCCACGCGGTGGCGAGGGAGGGCTCACTCGACGCGGCCGTGCACTATCTCGAGCGCGCGGTCGAGGAGCCGCCCTCCGAAGCGGATCGGAGCAAAGTCCTCCTCGAGCTCGGCACCGCTCAGTCGAGCCTCTGGTCGCCGGACGCCGTGCCCACGCTCCGCTCGGCGCTCGAATCGGCGCGAGACGACCGGGTCAGGGTGCTCGCCGCGCGGGCGCTCGCGCGCACCATGCACATGCGCGGCGAGTCGCTCGCCGCGGCGGAGGTGCTCCAAGACTCCATCGCTCGGCTGGCTGCCGCCGATGGCGGTCTTTCTGCGCGGCTCGGCGCGGACGCTCTGCTGCTCACTCAGTCAGCCCTGGATGCGCGCGGGCTACTGCTCGACACGCTCACGCATGCCCGCGCCGAGGCCGAGAGGCTCACCGGCCCCACGGCTCCGATAGTCCAGGCCGTCGTCGCGGTCGATCTCGCGCATACCAATGGGAGCTCGGCCCAAGCTGTTCAGATGGCCGAGCGGGCGCTTGCCGGAGCGGGCTCGATGCAGGACGGGGGCGACCTGAGCGTCGCGTTCTATCTGATCACCGTGTCCCTCGCCCTCTGCGACCACCTATCAATGGCCGAGAGCCTGCTCGACCGCGCCGCGGAGGACGCACGGAGGCGGGGCTCTCTGATCGACCTCCAGAGTGCGATGTGCCTTCGGGCTTGGGTGCTGTACCGTCGAGGCAGGCTGCGCGATGCAGAAGCCGACGCCCGGCTGGCGCTCGATCGGGCGCCTGCGGCGGGAGCGGACGTGCTGCGTGCATGGAAGCTCGCGGCCCTGGGAGAGGTCCTGATCGAGCGGGGCGGGCTCGAGGAGGCCGGAAGCATGCTGTCGCCCTCGGAGCTCGGCCCCTATGACGAGGATTCGATCCTCTACCAGCCGTTTCGCGACGCGCGCGCCCGGCTGTGCCTGGTATCCGGGGAGGCCGAAGACGCGCTCGAGCACCTCAGAGCAGAGGACGGCTGGGAGCAGCGCTGGGGGGTGCGAAACACGAGCTGGACCTCGTGGCGCTCGCATGCGGTCACGGCCCATACGGCCCTGGGTAACGAAGACGAGGCAAGAGCGCTGGCAGCCGACGAGCTCCAGCGGGCGCGGGCTTTTGGTGCACCCCGCGCGCACGGAATCGCCCTTCGAGTCTCCGGAATCGCCCAGCGGCCCGCCGACACCGCACGACTGGAGGAGGCGGTGAGCGTGCTGAGCGACTCGGAGGCGCGCCTCGAGCATGCCCGGGCGCTGTACGAGCTGGGCGCGGCGCAGCGTCGGGCGGGCGGCCGCGTCAAGGCTCGCGACTCGTTACGGGCAGCGCTGGACCTGGCCGACCGCTGCGGAGCGCCCGTGCTCGCAGACCGGGTGCGCGAGGAGCTCCACTCGGCCGGCGCCAGGCCGCGGCGCGAGCGGATCAGCGGGGTCGAGGCCCTGACCGCTCAGGAGCGTCGCGTCTCACAGCTTGCTGCGCATGGTCTGACGAACCGCGAGGTCGCCGAGGCGCTCTTCCTGACCCAGAAGACGATCGAGATGCATCTCGCCAACAGCTACCGCAAGCTCGACATCGCGGGCCGCAAGGAGCTGCCCGCGACGCTCGCAGAGTCTGAGGCCGGCGCATCGGCGTAGACCCAACCCAGGATCTCGCAAATCCTGGGGTGGGTGCCCGGTAGCGCTCGATGGCATGGTCGACCAGAGTTTCGGCCATGGAGTCCCCCGATCGCTCGAGTGGGTCTGTGCAGATCCAGTTCGATCGTGATGACGCGGGCTTCACCGGACGGATCCGCGTCGACCATGAACCCGAAAGGAGCTTCTCCGGCCGCCTCGAGTTGATGCGCGATCTAGAGCTAGCCTACGCCGCGTCTAGAAAAGGAGCTACCACCGAGCGGACACTCGGGCTCCCGGCCGCCCCGCCCCGCGCGGGCGCAACGCCCCGAATAGCTGCGGGCCCCGTCTCTCATCTCGGCCCGGCGGTGCGGGGAACCACCGCCGTTCTGTTGCGGGCGATCGGGGAGGCAGCCGCGATCGGCCTGCTCACGCCGCCAATGCCGCCTAAGAGCCGGAGATGAGCATCGCCCCTGCCTCCACGCCGGGACTCGAGCGCTGGCTTGCGCCGCTGGTGGAGGATCTGCCGGACCTTGCCGTCGTCGACGCCCACACCCACATCGGAACCGACAGCGACGGCACGGTGTGCGAGCCCGAATATCTCACTGCTTCGCTCGATTTGCTCGGCGCGCGGGCGGTGACCTTCCCGCTGCACGTCGAGGGTGGCTACAGGCGCGCCAACGACGCCGTCCTGGCAGCGGGAGCCGCTTCGAGCGAACACCTCGTCCCCTTCTGCCGGCTCGACCCGAATGCCGATCCGCTCTCCGAGGGCAGGCACGCGATCGCTGCGGGCGCTCGCGGAATCAAGCTCCACCCCCGTGCGGAGGGCTTCACGCTCGCGCATCCCGGCGTTGCGGATGCTTTTTCGCTCGCAAACGAACACCGACTCCCCGTCCTCATTCATGCCGGGCTCGGGATCGATTCGCTCGGCGCCGACGTTCTGCGCCTCGCCGACGACCACCCGCATGCGACGGTCATCCTCGCCCACGCCGCGATCACCGATCTGGCCTGGATCGCGGATGCGCTCGACGGCCATCGCAACATCCTCTTCGACACCGCTTGGTGGAACCCGGTCGACTTGCTTGCGCTCTTCGCGCATGTGCCGTCCGGGCGCATCATCTTCGGCAGCGACACGCCCTATGGAGATCCCACGCTGAATGCGGTGATCACACTGCGCTGCGCGCTCGCCGTCGGCCTCAACGAGGACCAGATCCGTGCGGTCATGGGAGGCCAGCTCGAGCGTCTCCTCGACGGCGGGTGCCTGCTCGACCTCGGGCCCGCGCCGGGTAGCGCTGGTCTGGAACGGGATGTGCTGCTGGATCGGGTCACGACCTACATCGCCGTCGTCTGGGGTAGCGCGCTGGCCGGGGGGTCACTTGAGGACCCCCTGGCCCTCGTCCGTATGGCGCTGGCGGTAGGTCGCCGGCATGCTAGCCGCGAGATCTGCGACGCGATTGGGGAGGCCCTCGCCTTACCCCCGATCGGGCCGCAGGGCCTTGCCGGCCTGGCAATCGCAGCGACAATCGCAGCGACGCCGAAAGTGCCAATCGATCTGCCCGGTTAGCGGCAATGCCCCGGGGGAATTGAACCCGGTTTCCGGACTGGATGACTCGATCGGGCTGGAATTCAATCGTTGGACGTTGATTTTTCGTCCAAGCGGAGGGGGTGGGATTCGAACCCTCGAGGCGCCTTACGACGCCTAACGGTTTCGAGACTGTCACGGATACACTCTTTCTCCCTGGAAATCGCCAAAATCGGATTTCTCTTGCGCCTCGATTCGCGCCAGTTTTAGTCGACTTGCCACCTCGATGCGCGAGGTATCGCCTCCCAAGCGCGAACCCACGGCGTACACGGGAACGGACGCAAAGCATCGCTGCCACTCTCGCGCAAAGCGGGAGTGCCCCATGACACGACTCGCTCCGCAGGCCTGGGCACCCGTCAGGGCTAGCGCTTGACGAGGTTGTGAATCTCCATCACCTCCGGCTCGCCGGGCTCGATTCCAACCTCGGAGAGAACCGGCATCAGTCGCTCGCCGAATGCGTCGAGCTGCTCCTGGGAATCCCAGATCTCGCTGACGCGAAGGCCGCCATCGGTGCCGAAGCAGACGTGGTAGTCGAGTCCGTCGGGCGGGAAATGACCTGCCTCCTCGAGCCTGCGGATGCTCTCGTCGTACTGCGCCGCCGTCAGGGACCCGGGGGCGAAGCGGATAAGGACGCTCATCGAGTTTCCTCCTTGATTGGGTTCAAGCGACCCTACCTGCCAAGCAGTAGCGGGTAGAACCCGCCCGTGCGGTCTCCAGCGGAGGTTCGGCGCAAAAGGCCAGCAGCGACGACCCGGGACTCAACGCATGGTCTTTCGCTCTACAAAGCGGAGGGGGTGGGATTCGAACCCACGGTACGCCTTACGACGCACAACGGTTTTCGAGACCGCCCCGGTTTCACCATTTGCCCCTGCAAATCGAGATATTCTCATTTCTCGTGCGCCTCGAATTGCGCCAGTTTTCGAGCAGTCGATCATTGCTGTTTCAAGGTATCAACCGGCGAGTGCCCCGACTTGTTGGTCAGGAGCTGGCTGGCTCCTCCAGGCACCGATCGGTCGGCTGAGTTGGCAACCCGTTCGACCGAGACATCCACAGCTCGCGAGAGACTCGAGAGAGATAGCGATGGCGGAGCAGAGAAACACCCGACGATTCGCAGACGTCTCTGTCGAGGAAATGGTCCGGGTCAACGACGAGATCCAGGAACTGATCGCCGAGCAGCTACCGCGCGCCTTCCCAGTAGACGTGGATTGGCGACTCGTTGTCGCGGGAATGCTGGCCCGCATCGCCTCCATTCTGGATGGGATCACTGCTCTGGTGGAGCGGGGTCGGCGCGCGGAGGCCGAGGTAGCCCTTCGGACCCTCTTCGAACACGTCACCCTCCTCTGCTGGATGGGGATCGACCCGCCAAAGCACATGCGGATGTGGCAAGACCATTCTTGAGGCCATGTGGAAGACCTTCACGGACGAGGCCCAACGTGACTACGGCATTGTCTCCACTACAGAGCGGGAGAAACTCGGCCGCGCGCCATTCGCGATTCCAATCGTCGCCTTCGCGTTGCTCATCAGCGCCCACTTCTCGGACTGGCCGGATGAAGAACGAGTGCGCGAGATCAGCGACTCGATTCTCTACGAGCCGTGAAACCTCACGCATCAGAGGATCGACTCGTCCAGCGCGGTCCATCGCGGTGCACGTAGGGTCGCGATCGTGATGTAGGCGTGACCCATCCGCGTCAGACCGCATCGAGACCTACCATCAGGATCCGCCCCCGGTTTCCGGACTGAGAATCCGATCAGGGAGGCCATTTTCGGGAGATTTGGGCACATCTCGGCAGGCTTCGATCCCTTGAGTCCGGGTGGAGTCGGGGTACCAATTTCGGGACCAAGTTCTTCGTGGACAGTCAGCCTAGCTCGGGCGGCGATGATACCTCCAGCCGGCGGCAAATCGCTCGCACCGTGCCGGGCTTGATCTCGCGATGGCGCGGGATAGTTGACGGCCTACCGTTCGGCCCACGCCACTTGGCATGTCTGGAACCCTCGCCGACGAAGCGGCAACCCTGATCTTGGAGATAGCCCTCGAGATCCCGTCGCTTCAAGGGGAGACGGTGAGAGTGAGCGACTCGCTGTCGGCGCCCGCCCTCTCACCGGCGAGTTCGACGTCTGGAGTCAAGAGAACGTCGAGGGCGTCGACCACGTTCGCTCGTGCCTCCTCGCGGGTCTTACCCTGGCTGATGGCACCGGGGACCTCCGCTACTTGGGCGGTGATCCAGCCGTCACCGGCGTCTTCGTAGCGGATCGTCAGATGAAGCGACTCGCTCATGGTCGAAACGTTAGCCCACAAGATCCCGAGGGGCTTGATCGCTCGGCGCTTCTCGCAGCCCCGCAGGCAGAGGATGGTTCACGCCTCCTTGCCTGGTGGGTCCACCAGCTCAACCGATTCTATAGCCACGTCACAGACCCGACGCGCTTCACGGATGAGAGCGGATATCACGATGCGGCCGCCCAGACCGCGTGGATGATTACCTTCGAGCGCCTACTCGGAGACGCCCTCTCGCTGCTTGCTCGTCTTCGACGGTCCAGACGGCGGCGGGCCGCCTATTCCGACAGCCCGGCGGCTTCCAGGGCTTCCTCGTGACTCATGAACCCCCGGACTCGAGCGATTCGACCATCCGTAACCGCGTAGATCCCACCGGTCCGCGCTTCGGTTCGCGCCCCACTCGAGCGTCCGATGATCACCTCGCGCTCGAGGACGAGGACCTCGTCGCCCAGGTCGTTGATCCGCTCGATCGTGACGCTGCTCTCCTCGGTTTTGGATTCCGCGCTGAGGAGATCGCTCCAATGCCGACGCAGGGCGTCCCTCCCGTGGACGGTCCTACCCGCGCTGAGGCTGGTCGGCGCGGTCTGCCATTCGATATCCGGCGCGAGCAGGTCGAAGACCGGCTCAAGATCCCACGGGTCCCAGCACTCGAAGAACGCACGGACCACCGCGACGTTCTCCTTCGACATCGCCTACTCCGAGAGCACGGCGGATGAGAGGAACACGCTTTGGATCGTAGCCCTAGACCTGCTTGATCGCCACTACCTTCGCGTCGCTTCCCTTGGGGAGGCGATCTTCAATCAATTTCTTCGCGGCGGCCTTGCTACCCGCGTGCAGGTCCACAGTCTTCTCGCCGCGCTTGCGGCCCTTGACATCGACGCTCACTGACTTCTTGGCAGGACGCAGGTCGCTTCCCCTGAGTATCGCGTGGTAACGCGGCATCTCGGGGGAGTATTTCAGATCTAGTAGTGGCTGAGGTGCTCTCCGTCGGGCCAGACGCCGCTGCTGGACATGTCGAGACGATCTGTCAGCGGCTGACGCCACTCCGGCGTCTCGGTGGGCTCTCCCCAGTAGTCGGTGATCCGCACGGCCTCCCCGTCCTCCAGCTCGCCGATTGTCACGTTCCGGTAGAGGCGGCCGTCCCCGTAGTCGCACGTCCACTCCGCTACGACGACATCGTCGAGCTGCAGACGCCTCCCGACCTCCAGGGTGAGCTCGGGGAAGTTGCCCTCGATCCCGGCGACGAGCTTGCGGGTTCGCACTATCTCGCCCATCTGGGGCCACTGGCGCACGACGTTCTCCGCCAGCGGCACTCCGAGGATGTAGGCCACCCGGGTTGCGCCGTCGGACTCCTGCGGATCGGTGTTCATTCGCTGTTCCTTTCGTTCTCTTCGTCGAGGCGGCTCAATCCGGCCGATTCGAAGGCTGTCCGCGGTCGAGATACAAGGTCACCGCGACCACCGCCCGTCCCCGACCGCGGCCGCCGGGAAGTGCTCCACCTCGACGCCGTCGTGCGAGGTCTTTGCCTGACGCGGATCAGCGACACGACACGCTCGCCGGCGTCGAGCACATCCTGGGATTCCATCACGTAGCTCTCCCACGGCTCCAACCTGTCCCGCCAGCCTTCGGCCAGTCCCTCACCACGTCCACGTTCTCTTGCGCCATCGCCTCGCAGTATCGCCCGGCATCGTGCCGCGGGCAACCGGATTCGGTGGGACGCAAAGAACGCGGTCCGTCACATCGGGCCTCGGCCACTGAACATCGGCCAGTGGGATGAGCGGCAGCGAGGCCCTGGTCGAGGGGGGCTCGCCTGCCTGACAATCTGTCGCGATGGCCCTATGGTTCGAAGCGGCCTGTTCGGAGAGGCCTCGCGGGTAAGTGATTCGACGATGGAGATCGAGCGCAAGTTCCTGGTCGCGGAGCGGCCGGATCTCGGAGATGGAGCCCCGGTTCGAATCGAGCAGGACTACCTGGCGATCGACGAGGAGCCCGGCGTCGAGGTCAGGCTGCGGCGAAAGGGGGAAGAGCTGCTGCTCACCCTCAAGGGCGGCGAGGGGCGCAGCCGGACCGAAGAAGAGATCGGGCTCGACCCAGCACAGTTCGAGTCGCTGTGGCCGCTTACCGAAGGCCGGCGCCTCAGCAAGGACCGCCACCCGATTCCCCAGGGGAGCTCGAGCTCGAGCTCGACATCTACCGGGGCAGCCTCGATGGCCTGCTGATCGCAGAGGTCGAGTTCCCCGACGAGGCGGCGGCGGGCTCATTCGAGAAGCCCGATTGGCTCGGCGAGGAGGTCACGGGGAACCGGACCTACCTCAATCAGACCCTGGCAACCGAGGGCCGGCCCGAGTGACGGCGTTCAGACTGAAGAAAAACGAATCAGAGCGGGAGGGCATCAGGCGAGTCGCCCATGAGCGCGCCGGGGACGCGGTGCAGAGGCTGCGAGACGAGGACGCGGATCCGGTCAAGGCCGTGCACGGGGCCCGCAAGGACATGAAGAAGCTGCGGGCCACCCTGAAGCTGGTTCGCCCG
>JBBRHQ010000047.1:0-13762 GCA_038222365.1 Solirubrobacterales bacterium | reverse complement strand
GGCTGTGTCCAGGGCCGAGGAGCTACGGGCGATCGAGCAGGCGCGCCAGGCGGAGCAGGAGACGGTCTCGAAGCGTGAGGTGCGCCGCGAGCGCCGCGAGGCGGGGCTGCCCGAGCTGACCCGGACGGAGCGGATCCGGGCGGCACTGCCGGAGCCGCGGTATCTGGCACTGATCGTCGCCGCGGTCCTCGTCCTCGGCGCCGGCGTCGCTTATGCGGCGACCCACTTCCTCGGAACCGAGGAGGGCAAGCACTCGAAGACGACGAAGACGACGTCCTCTCTGCAGCCGAAGAACATCAAGGTGTCGGTGCTCAACGGGACGGCGGTGTCGGGCCTCGCTGGGCGCTACGGGGACAAGCTGGACCGCAAGGGCTATCCGCTTGACGCGGTGACCAACACCCCGAGGAGCTTCGCCAAGAGCGTCGTCATGTATCGCCGCGGGCGCGGTCCCGAGGCGAGGCAGGTCTCGAAAACGGTCGGCATCCTCATGCTGAGGCTGATGACGCAGGAGATCGCGGCTTCCGCGGCCAGCGCCGAGGTCGCCGTCGTCGTCGGTGAGGACCGCGCCTCGAGCTGACCCGGATCGCGCGGTCCGGCCGTCCGGCCGCGGGTAATGTGATCCGCCCGTGGAGCCCGCAGACGATCGCGCGCCGCTGACCCGTGCCATCGCGCCGGTCGTCTTCGCGCTGCTCCTGCTCGCCACGATTGGCGCTTTCGCCTACGCCCAGCGGCTGAAGCGCGAGCCGCTGATCCTCGACAAGGTGACCTTCGGTCGCGCCTTTGCCACCCCGAACGGCCGGATCAAGCGCAGAACGGCGTTCAGCCCGAACGGTGATTGCCTCGCCGACCACGGCAGGATCCGCTTCCGGGTCACCCGCTCCGATCGCGCCAAGGTGCAGATCGTCGATCCGGACGGGGTGCTGGTCCGCACCCTGGTCCGGAAGCGGTTCCTGAAGCGCTACCGCTTCGCGACCTTCAACTGGGATGGCCGTGACCGCTACGGCAAGCAGGCCCCGCCGGGCCGCTACAAGCTGCGTGTGGTCCTGATCGGCCAGGACAGGGCCCTCACTCCCGGCGGCACGCTGCGCCTCCATCTGGTCGAGCCCAAGCCGGACGGCTGCCGCAGGGGAGGGGGCGGTTGAGCGCACTCGCCGGCGTCGGCGTCGTGGCGGCGGCGGCCGCGGCGGCCGCCGGGATCCTCCTCGCTCCCTCGAGGGCGCGATCTCTCGCAATGCTCGCGGCGCTGTCGCTCTTCCCGGTGCTGATCGCTGGTGATCAGTGGCATTCGGCGGCGATCTCCGATTTGCGTGACAACAACGCGCGGTTGCTCGCCCTGGTCCTGCTGGGCGCGGCGCTGGTCACCGTCCTGGCGCTGCTCTTCGCTCGCCGGCCGCTCCTGCTTCCCGTGGCGATCGTCGCCGCCCTTCCCTTCCGCATCCCCCTGCACGCCGGCGGTGATCAGGCAAACCTCCTCGTCCCCCTCTACCTGGTGATCGCGGGCGGTGTCCTCGCCGCAGCGGTCCGGGACCGGCGCCCGGATCGCGCCGGGGGGCCGACGAGGCTCGCCGTCGCCCCCGGCGGCGCTCCGGCGTCCTGGCTGCCCCGCGTGCTCGCCGCAATCGTCGTCGTCTATGCCCTTCAGACGCTCTACTCCGACGACTTCTCCCAGGGTCTCCAGAACGTCTGCTTCTTCCTCGTCCCCTTCTCGATCGCCTTTGCGCTGCTGCTCGGGGTCCGCTGGGATCGTCGCCTCCTGGCGACCGCCCTCGCGGTCGTCGCCGTCGAGGCGCTGCTCTTCGTCTTCGTCGGCCTGGTCGAGTACGCGAGTCGCGACCTGATCTGGAACGGAGCCGTGATCCGCTCCAACCAGTTCCATGTCTATTTCCGGGTCAACTCGCTGTTCTGGGACCCGAACGTCTACGGCCGCTACCTGGCGCTGGTCATCATCGCCCTGACCTCGGCCCTGCTGTTCAGCCGCGAGCGCCGCGCGGCGGTGTTTCTGGCGGTGGCGATCGGGGTGATCTGGGTGGGGCTGGCGACGACCTTCTCGCAGTCGAGCTTCGCGGCGCTCGTCGCCGGCCTGGCCGTGCTGGCGGCGCTCCGCTGGAGCCTGCGCTGGGCCGCCATCGCCTGCGGCGCTGCGGCACTCGGCGCGATCCTCTTCGTCCTCGCCGCGGGCGGCTCGCTGAAGATCGACCTCTCCTCGGGCGGGTCCGTCAACAAGGACACCGGCGGCCGGGCGAACCTGGTCTCCGGCGGCGCCGAGCTGTTCGGCAACCGCCCCTTCCTCGGATACGGGTCCGGCGCCTTCTCGACCGCCTTCCGCCGCAACGCGGGCGGCAGGGCCCCGGTGACCGAGTCCCACACCGAGCCGATCACGATCGCCGCCGAACAGGGCCTGATCGGCCTCATCCTTTACCTCGCTCTCCTGGCTGTGGCGGTGTGGACGATGACCGCGAACCTCCGTGCTCTGATGCCCGGCCTGGGCAGGGCTCCTCCGGCGGATCTCGCCGGCCGGACCTACGTGGTGGCGCGCGCAGCGATCCTCGCGATGTTTCTGGCGCTGGTGGCGCACACCCTGGCCTACGCCGGCTTCTACGAGGACCCGATCACCTGGGTATTGCTGGCGATGGCCGGGTCGCTGGCGATCCGCCCCTCCGCGTAGGCTCGGGCGGATGAGCGGGTACCTGCGCCGCCTGGCGACCACCGGCGCGGCCTATACCGGGGCGAGCATTCTCTCGAAGCTGATCGCCGTCGCCCTGTTGCCGCTCTATACGCGCTACCTGAGCCCCGCCGACTATGGGGCAGCCGAGGTCCTCTTCTCCGCCGTCGTCGCCGCCAGCATCGTCGTCCGGCTGGGCGCGATAGAGGCCCTGCTCCGCTTCTATTACAAGCGCGACGAGGATCCCGGGGCGGTGCTCTCCACATCCTTTGCGGCGCTCTTCTGGGCGACCACCGCCGGCGCCCTGCTGGCGCTGCCCTTCGCCGGGCCGATCTCCGAGGCCCTGCTCGACCGGCCCGCCGCCGGCCTGGTTCGAATCGCGATCGGCGGGCTCTGGGTGCTCACCCTGCTCGAGTTCCTGCTCACCATCTTCAGGCTCGAGGAGCGCGCCCGCGCCTTCTTCGCGACCACGATGGCCAACGTCTTGGTGACGATCCCGGTGACGGTCGCCCTGGTGGTCGGCGGCGACGAGGGGGCGCGGGGCCTCCTGCTCGGCAGCTACGGGACCGGCGCGTTGTTCGTCGTCGGCCTGATCGTCCTCCACCGCCGGCGGATCGCGCTCGTCTGGGAGGGTCCACTTCTCCGCCGGCTGCTGCGCTTCGGCCTGCCGACGATGCCCGCCGAGCTCTCCCTCTACTCGCTCAACCTCATCGACCGGATCATCCTGGTCCGCTCCGCCGGTCTCGCCGAGGCTGGCCTCTACTCGCTGGCGATCAAGTTCGGCCAGGGGGTCAACGTCTTCGTCCGCGGCTTTCAGCTCGCCTGGCCGCCGCTCGCCTACTCGATCCGCGACGACGACGAGGCTCGCCGCGCCTACTCGGTCGTCGTCACCCTGTTCACCGCGGCGTGCGCCTTCGCCGTGACCGCGATGTGGTTGCTGGCCCGGTGGCTCGTGCGCGCTCTCGCCGCCCCCGACTTCTTCGGCTCCTTCGAAGCGGTGGGGCTGGTGACCACCGGCGTCACCCTCTACGCGCTCTACATGGTCCTCGTCGTCATCCTGGGGAGAACCGGGCGGACCGAGTTCAACCTGCCGGCGACCCTCGTCGCGACCCTCGTCAACGTCGCCCTAAACCTCGCCCTGGTGCCCTCGCTGGGGATCGTCGGGGCGGGGCTGGCGCTGGTCGCCTCCTACCTGGTCGTGCTCGTTCTCATGTACGTCTTTACGCAGCGGCTCTTCCCTGTCCCGTATGAGTGGAGCAGGCTGGCGAGGATCGTCCTCGTCTCGGCGGCGCTGATCGGGATCGGCGAGCTGCTGATGCCCAGCCAGGGGGCGCTGGGGCTGGCGGGCAGGGTGGCCCTGACGCTGTGCTACCCGGCGCTGCTCCTGCTCAGCGGCTTCTTCTCGGAGGGCGAGCGCCGCTGGATCGCGCTGCTGCGCCATCCGCGTGAGCTCGGGGAGCGCCTGCGGACATTGCGGGAGGCACCCGCCGGGGAGGGGTCCGTGCCGGAGGTCTTCGAGGCGGAGGCGATGGACGAGGACTCCCTGCGCCAGTAGATGCCGGCGAGGTCAGCCGGCGCCACCGCGGACCGCGAGCTCGCGCAACCCCTCGCCGCGGCCGGGGAGGATCGCCTGGCGAGCGTGGACGAGGTAGACGCGAGCCGGGTGGCCCGGGAGGACGGTCGCCGCCAGCGCCCGGACGGCGTAGCTCCACGCCGTCAGCCACCGTACCCCGAGCGCCGCTGCGCCCGAGCCGTGCTTTCGCATGTAGAGGTCGCGGTTGCGGTGGAACTCGACGATCCTCGGCAGGCCGGCGGCCAGGTCGGTGGCAAGCTGGTCGTGATGGATTGCCCTGGCGCCGGGCACGTAGAGGACGCTGCGCCCGGCGTCCCGGAGGCGCCGGCAGAAGTCGCACTCGTCGTAGTAGACGAAGAAGTCAGGATCGAGGTAGCCGACGGCCGCCGCCGCATCCCGGCGCACCAGCAGCGCGCTCGACTGCGCCCAGTCAACCTCACGGGTGCTCGCGCCGCCGCTCTGCACGGTCAGCTGTCGGTGCAGGAAGAGGGCCCCGGCGAGGGCCGTGGAGAGACCGGGGAATCGCCAGGCGCATGGCACCTCCTCACCATCCGGATCGAGCAGCCGCGCCCCGGCGGCGGCGGCCCGCGGGTCGGCGTCGAGCGCTTCGACCAGCGCCCCCGGCGCGCCCGGCAGCAGCTCGGAGTCCTCGTTGAGGAGCAGGCAGTAGCGTCCGCGGGCGGCTCGCAGCAGGGTCGAGTCGTTGGCGGCCTTGCCGCTGCGGCGCTCCAGCTCGATCAGCCGGCAGTCGGGGAGCCTCAGCCCCCTGACCGCCTCCGACGAGCCGTCCCGCGAGGCGTTGTCGAGAACCAGGATCTCCCGCCGCAGCCCGGGAGGATGGGCCCGCTCGATCGCCTCCAGGCATCCGAGCAGGTACTCGCGGCCATTCGTGTTCACGACGCAATAGGAGAGGTCCGGGTCCACCAACCGCCACCATAATCGGCGCTGATGCGCGTTTCGCTCGTCGACCCCTCGGCGTTCACGCCGCCCTACGACCGTGCCCTGGCGGCGGCGCTGGTCCGCGCCGGTGCCGAGGTCGAGCTTCTCACGACCCGCTTCCTCCACGGCCCGGTGCCCGAGGCGGACGGATACGAGGTCCGCGAGTTCTTCTACAGGCGCGCAGCCGCCCGCGGTCTCCACGCCCCCGCCCGCCGGGCCCTGAAGATGGCCGAGCACCTTCCCGACATGCTTCGCCTGCGAAGCGCCGTGGCCGGCGCCGACCTGGTCCACCACCAATGGCTCACCCTGCCGGCGCTCGACGCGGCCCTCCTCCCCGGAGACCGCGCCCAGCCGCGGGTGATGACAGCCCACTACATCCTCCCCCCGGAGCCCGGTCGCGGGCGGCTGCTCGCCGCCCGCCGGGCCTTCGGTGCGATGGACGCGGTGATCGCTCACTCTGAGCTCGGTGCCGCTCGCCTCCGCGATCAGGTCGGGCTCGACCCGGGGCGGGTCCACGTCATCCCCCACGGGGCTTTCGACTACCTCACCAACCTTGCCGAACCGGCGCCGCTCCCGTCGGAGCTGGAAGGGGCCGAGGGGCCGGTGATCCTCTTCTTCGGGCTGCTTCGGCCCTACAAGGGGATCGATACCCTGATCGAGGCCTTCTCCCGGATCGAGGACGGGGCCGAGCTGTGGATCGTCGGCAACCCGCGGATGTCGCTGGCGCCCTTGCGCGAGGCCGCCGCCCGTGCCCCCGGCACCGTTCGCTTCGTGCCCCGCTTCATCGACGAGGCAGAGATCCCGGAGCTCTTTCTCCGCGCCGATCTGATCGCCCTGCCGTACCGCGACAGCGAGCACTCGGGCGTCGCCTACACGGCGCTGGCCTTCGGCAAGCCGCTGGTGCTCACCGAGGTCGGCGGCTTCGGAGAGCTCGCCCGGGAGCACGGCGCGGCCCGCCTCGTGCCCCCCGACGATCCGCAGGCCCTGGCCGAGGCGCTCGAGCAGCTGACCGCTGACGCCGCGGCGAGAAAGGAGCTCGCGGACGCCGCCCGCCGTGCCGCCGTGGGGCCCTTCTCCTGGGACGCGATCGCCGCACAGACCATGCAGCTTTACCGGGAGCTGGCTCCCGAGCGGCGATGACCTGGACCCTTCTCGAAGCGCTCTTCTGGGGGTCGGTTGCCCTGATCCTCTACACCCACGCCGGCTACCCGTTGACGCTGTGGCTGATCGGCCGGTTGCGCCCGCCGACCGCCTTTCCGGGCCCCGGCCCGGACGCGGCGCTCCCGAGCGTCTCGCTGATCGTCGCCGCCCACGACGAGGAGGAGGTGATCGCGACCAAGGTCGCCAACGCGCTCGGGCTCGACTACCCGCGGGGGCTGCTCGAAGTGATTGTCGCCTCCGACGGCTCCTCCGACGCCACCGTCGAGCGGGCCCGCGAGGCGGGCGCCGATCGCGTCCTCGACCTGCCGCGGGGCGGCAAGGTCGTGGCCCAGAACGCCTCCGCCCAGGCCGCTTCGGGAGAGGTGCTCGCCTTCTCTGACGCCAACTGCCTCTGGGGCGCAGGGGCCTTGCGCGCCCTGGTCGGGCCGCTGGCCGAGGAGGGGGTCGGCTACGCCTGCGGCCAGGTCCGCTTCACCGGCGGCGGCGGCGAGAACCTCGAGGGCGCCTACTGGCGATACGAGATGGCGGTTCGCGGCCTCGAGTCCGGGCTCGGAGGGATCACCGCCGGCAACGGCGGCATCTACGCGGTCCGCCATGACGCATACATCCCGCTGCGGCCCTCCGGAAGCCACGACCTCTCCTTCCCCTTCGGGCTGGCCAAGCGAGGACTGAGATCGGTCTACGTCCCGGAGGCCCTAGCCGAGGAGAGGATGGTCCCCACCCTCGGAGGCGAGCTCCGCCGCAAGCGGCGGATGATGGTCGGCCTCTGGGACATCGTGATCGGCGAGGGGATGGCCTCGCCGCGCGGCTACCGGCCGCTGTACGGCTTCCAGATCGCCTCGCACCGGATCCTCCGCTACGCGACCCCCTTGCTGCACCTGCTGGCGCTGGGGACCAACCTCGCCCTGCTCGGCCACGGCGCCCTATACACGGTCACCCTGCTCGCCCAGGTGGCGCTGGTCGCGGCGGCACTTCTGGCGCCGCTCCTGCCCCTGGCGCCGCTGCGGATCTGCCGCTACTACGTGATGGTCACCGCCTCGATCGCCCTGGGGTTGTGGGACCGGCTGCGCCACGGGCCACCGGCCGCCTGGGGGAAGGCCGAGGGCACCCGGTGAGCCGCGTCCTCGATGCCGCGCTCGCCGCTCTGACCCTGCTGGCGCTCTCCCCGCTGCTCGCCGCCGCCGCTGTTTGGATCCGGCTCGAGGGCGGCGGCGCGGTGATCTACCGGCAGCGACGCGTCGGCCTCGGCGGCCGCGAGTTCGAGCTGTTGAAGCTGAGGACGATGGTTTCGGGCTCGGACCCGGTCGGTGTCGGCACCGCGGTCGGGCGTGATGATCCCCGGGTGACGCGGGCCGGCCGTTTCCTGCGCCGCACGTCGCTCGACGAGGTGCCCAATCTGATCAACGTCCTGCGAGGCGAGATGGCGCTGGTCGGGCCGCGGCCGACGATCCCGGCGCAGGTTGACGGCTACACGCCGCGCCAGCGCCGCCGCCACGAGGTCAAGCCCGGGATCACCGGCTGGGCTCAGGTCAAGGGCCGCGCCGGCATCCCCTGGGAGGAGCGGATCGAGCTCGATCTCTTCTACGTCGAGCATCGCAGCCTCGGGCTCGACCTGCGGATCCTGGCGCGCACCTTCGGCCTGATCCTCAGCGGCCAGGGCCTAGCCCCCGACTGACCCCACTCGGCGGATAGGTTTCGGGGATGAGCGAGCGACCCGCGGTCAGTCTGCGCACCTTCGAACCCGGCGACGCCGCCGCGGTACACCGCTGGTTCAACAACCCCGAGGCGACCAGGACCCTGATGGAGCAGCGCGACTCGTTCACCGAGGAAGAGGCCCGTGCCTGGGTCACGCGGGCGAGCGAGCAGCAGGGCGAGGACCGCAAGTACGCGATCGTCATAGAGGGGCACGCCGAGCCGGTTGGCTTCACGGCGCTCTACGGGCTGAGGCGCCAAACCGCCCCGGAGCTGGGGGCGCTGATCGGCGACGACGTCCGCGGTAAGGGGGTGGGCCGCCGGGCCGAGGCGTTGACCGTCGCCAAGGCCTTCGAGGAGTTCGGCGCCCACCGGGTCTATGGCCGCATCCCCGCACACAACGAGGCTGCGAAGCGGGTCGTCACAAGCCTCGGGTGGCGCCATGAGGGGACGATGCGCTCACATCTGCGGCGCGACGGGGAGCTGGCCGATTGCGAGGTCTGGGGGGTCCTGCCGGACGAGTTCCGGGCCGCAGCGGCGGACCTGCTGGAGTGAGCGGCGCGGACCCCGCCGCGAAGGCGGAGCTGCTCGCCGACCGCGGCGAGGCCGCCTCCGGGGAGGATTTCTTCCGCTGCCGCGAGTTCCTCGACGCCGAGGCGGTCACCCACACCCTTCGCATCCGCCACCCCGGCGGCGAGCTGCTGGCCCCGCTGATCGTCCGTGAGTTTCCCGGCGAGCCGCACGCCGACGCCGCCTCGCCCTACGGCTATCCGGGCTTCGCCGGGTCCCCGGCCACTGGGCTCGACCCGGCGACGCTCGGTCTCTCCGCCACCGGCCTGATCAGCATCTTCATCCGTCACCGGCTCGGTGAGCCGTCGCCGCTCGCCGGGGCGAGGGATCGAAACGTCGTCCAGATCGCCGACCCCGAGCTGCCGCGCAAGAGCCGGATGAGCGATCGCCAGCAGATCCGCCGCAACCTGAAACGGGGCTACGAGGTGACGATCGCGGCGGGCCCGGACACCGCGCCGGAGCAGCGAGAGGGCTTCCTCGACGCCTACGAGCAGACGATGCGAAGGGCGGGAGCCTCGGAGCGCTACCTGTTCGGACGCGCCTACTTCGACCGGATTCTGGCCTCGCCGCAGAGCTGGCTGGCCTGCGCCCGCGAGCCCGGTGCGGACCTCGCCGCGGCCTCGATCGCGGTCCAGAGCGACGGCATGATCCACTACTTCCTCAGCGGCACCGCTGACCCTCATCTCCGAGACTCGCCGATGAAGAACGTCGTCTCGGCGCTCAGCGACCTCGCCGCCGATCTCGGGCTGCCGCTCAACCTCGGCGGCGGCCTGGCCCCGGGCGACCGCCTGGAGGAGTTCAAGCGCGGCTTTGCCAACCGCGAGGAGACCTGGCGCACTTCGGAGCTGGTCTGCGATCAGGCTACCTACGCGAGGCTCGGCGCCGGGCGCGAAGCGGGCGACTTCTTCCCCGCCTACCGGGCGCCCTGAGCCGGAGCGGCCGGTTGCTAAGAGGGATTCTTGGGGGTCGGTCCGGTCAGCGGCCCGAAGCCCTCGACCGGCTCGCCCCCGTAGCGACCCCAGGTCGCCTTGCCGAAGGCGCGGATCGCGTCCAGAGTCGCCCCCCCCCGGTAGCTCTTACAGCCGAGCAGGTTGGTCCAGGTGGTCGCCGCGACCTGGTAGGGCATCTGCGGGTTGGGGAAGAAGAGCGCCCCCGAGTAGATCGTGTCGTAGAGGCCCTTCAGCTCGAGCTGGTCGCTTTCGGGGAGGGTCGGGTCGTACTGGATCTCGAGCCGGCCGTGCTCGAGCGAGTGCACGATGTCGATCGCCGCCGGCATCTCGCTGTAGGCGCCGTCGGCCTGCTGGTCGGGAGGCTGGACGTGATCGCCCGAGGTTGGGGGGTTGGTGTCGTACTTGACCGTGGTCCCGGGGGACACGTGGTCGTGGCCCTCGTCGCGTAGCTTCAGCCTCAGCACGCAGCCGGCCCTCTTCGCCGCCAGCTTCAGGTTGGTGGTCTGGACCGGCGGCGGCGGGGTGCCGGTGCGATCGTCGACCGGGACACCGTTGGTCGAGCCGGTCACCTGGTTGGTGTGGGCCTTGCCGCTCGCTCCGCCGCCGCCGGAGGTGGCGACGATCACCACCCCGACCAGCACCGCGATCGCCAGGACCCCGGCGATCCCGTAGCCGAGGATCATCCGCTTGCGCTGGCCCGTCGCCTCGCGCTTCTCGGCCTCGAGCCGGGCCTGGCGCAGGCGCTCCTTCTCCTCCTTGCGGTCGGCCATCGAACCGGGCGGCTCCTAGGCGCCGCCGCTGGTGACGATCCGGGGCCTGGGGCGCTCGCGGACGGCCGCCGAGCCCGACCAGACCCCCTCGAGGAAAGAGGAGAGCTGGTCGTCGAGCCGCTCCGGGCTGATCCGCCACTCGAGGATCGTCTCGGCCTCGACCAGGCGGGCGGCCGGTATCTCCTCGGCGAGCATCCCCGAGTCGCTGAACGGATGAAGCGGATCGGCGGGGTGCCCCACGATCAGGGTCGGCTGGGTGATCTTGCGCCGCTCCTCGCGATGGGGGGCGGTCTCGCCCAGCAGCAGCCCCTCGAGGACCGCCAGAGACGGCCCCGGGCGCTGGCGGAACGCGTCGAGCGCGAGATCGATCAGCGGGTGGGTCCGCGGCAACAGCGAGGTGATGCGGGAGACACCCTCGAACAGGGGCCTGGCGACCCGCAGCCCGAGCATCAGCGGCGCGAACAGCCCGGCGACCGCGGCCAGGGCGTTGTCGAGCACCGGCATCTCGATGAACAGTCCCTCGAGCCGGTCGGGATAGTGGGTCGCGAACTCGAGCGCGACGTTGGCGCCCAGCGAGGCGCCGCCGACCACTGCCCTCTGCATTCCGAGGTGGTCGAGAAGCGCCTCCACCTGGCGCGCGAACAGCGGCATCGAGTAGAGCCGCAGGTCCTCGGGGCGGTCCGAGCGGCCGTGGCCGAGCAGGTCGACCGCTATCACCCGGTTGCCGCCCGCCGCCAGTGCCGGCCCGAGCCGGTCGAACATGTGGCGGTTGAGCAGCAGGCCGTGGATCAGCACCAGCGCCCGCTCCCCGGTCCCGTACTCGTCGTAGGTGACCCGGTGCCCTTCGTATCTGAACTCGCCCATGAGCCGGTGCAGTCTAGTCAGGCCCGGCTCGGCAGCGAGGGCTCGACCCGGGTCCGCTCCCACGGTCGCGATGCCCGCAGGGCGCCGAGGACGGCACGCGTCGCCGGCGCCCGGTTGAGCGCGTAGAAGTGGATCCCGGGGACACCCGCGATCAGCAGCTCGGCGCACTGCTGCGCCGCGAATGCGACCCCCAGCTCGAACTCGGCCGTGGGGTCGCCGTCGGCGGCGAGCATCGCCTCTTCGAGGCGTTCGGGGATGCTCGCGTCGCAGAGGTCGCAGATCCGCTTCGTCTGGGCGAAGCTGGCGACCGGGATCACCCCGGCGAGGATCGGGACGTCGATCCCGTGGTCCCTCGCCGCGGCGACGAAGTCGAAGTAGACCTGGTTGTCGAAGAACAGCTGGGTGATCAGAAAGCGAGCGCCCGAGTCGACCTTGGTCTTCAGGTAGCGGAGGTCGGTGTCGAGGTCGGAGGCCTCGGGATGGACCTCCGGAAAGCAGGCGCCGCCGAGGGCGAAGTCGTAGCCCTCGGAGATGAACGCTGCGAGCTCGGCCGCGCTCCCCAGCCCTCTCTCCGGCTGGACGAAGTCTCCCTCGCCGCGGGGCGGGTCGCCGCGCAGCGCGAAGACGTTCTCGATCCCCGCCTCAGCGATCCGGTCGAGGGTCGCGCCCAGCCCCTCCCGTGTCTCCCCGACGCAGCTCAGGTGGGCCATCACCTCGAGGCCGAGCTCCTCCTTGAGGATGCGGGTGATCTCGACCGTGCCCTCGCGGGTCGATCCCCCGGCGCCGTAGGTGACAGAGACGAAATCGGGCCCCAGCTCGCGCAGCGAGCGCGCCGTCTCGAGCAGCTCCCCCTTCGCCTCCTCGGTCTTCGGCGGGAAGAACTCGACCGAGAAGACCGGCGCCCTGGTGCCGAGGATCTCGTCGATTCGCATCGGGTCAGGTTAGCTTCACCGCGCCCGCGTGATGTTCGAGCCCTGCGACGAGACGCTTCGAGGTCGGTGTTCATCGTCGCCCGCGAACGTGGGCAAATCGGCAAGCCGGATCAGCTCTCGCGGAATCCATGCCGGGGAAATCCGCGCAGTTTGCGTCAACCTTGCCGGCGGGGTTCCCCAGGGCCCCCGATCTTGCGCTAGGTTGGCCTTGCAACCGGGAGAGAGAGGGAACCGCAGAGCCAAGCGGCGCAACTCACTCGACAGGAGGCGCTCCGAGCTTCGTTCGAGCGTAGGCTACGTTCGAGGCAGGCGAAGGCGCTTTCCCCGGTTGCTTTTTCGTTCCGACAGACTCTCCGCGACGTCCGCTCGGCTCTCTAACTTCATCGCCGCGGTGATCACGCCGCCGGCTGCAACGGAGACACCTGCCCTCCGCGGCCGAGCGACCGGGGCGCAAGTCGCCGGGAGCAGGGCGCTGCAGGCGATACCCCGGGGCCGCGACGCCCGCAGCTAGCCCGCCCGCTCCCGCCGCAGGGTCCCCGGCCGGCCGTCGCCATCTGCAACCCTGAGCCGATGCCGACCGAGTCCGAGACGATCGAGGCCCGCTTCCGCGGATTCGCCGAGTTCTCGCTCTCGCCGCTCTACCGCCGGCTCTCCGGCGCGATCGCAGAGGACCCCGAAATCACCGGGATGATGCTCGAGGCGATGCCCGATCAGCGCTGGCCGATGCTGCTGATGGCCGCCGTCCACCTCGAGACGCGCCGTGCCGGGAAGGCGTTCCCGGACGGGCCCGAGGCGCTGCTCGCCTACTGCCGGGTCAACCGCGAGCCGCTTCTGGAGACGATCCGCACCCGCAGCACCCAGACCAACGAGGTGGCCCGATGCAACTACCTGTTGCCCTGCCTCGCCTCGGCCTCGGACGGCCGCCCGCTGGCGCTGATCGAGGTCGGCTCCAGCCGCGGCCTCTTGCTCAACCTCGATCGCTACGCCTACGACTACTCTGGCCTCGCGGCCGGCGATCCCGACTCCGCCCTGACCCTCTCCTGTGAGCTCCGGGGCGCGCAGCCGCCGCTTCAGACGCCGGCGATCGTCTCCCGGGTCGGCATCGACCTCTCGCCGTGCGGTGACGACGAGTGGCTGCGGGCCTGCTCCTTCGCCGATCAGCCCGAGCGGGTGCGGCGGCTCGATGCGGTCCTGGCGATCGCCGCGGAGCACCCGCCGCCGGTGCTCGAGGGCGACGCGCTGGAGCTGCTCCCGGCATTGATCGACGACGCTCCGGAGGAGGCCCAGGTCGTCGTCTTCCACACCGCGGTGCTCGCCTACCTGCCGGAGGGCGTGCCGGAGCGTTTGCGCGAGATCTCCTCCGGGTCACCTACGTCACCGCCGAGCCCACCGGCGAGCACGGCCTCTTCGCCCTGGAGATCGACGGCGAGAGGGTCGGCTCGGCCCACCCCCACGGCCGCTGGCTCCATTGGAGCGCCCCCGACCGGGTAGCGGAGGCGGTCGGGAGATGATCGAGAACCAGACTGAAGCCGCCGAGCGCAGACGCTGGAGCGCCCTCTACGTCCTCTGCACCGGGATGCTGATGATCGTCGTCGACGCGACGATCGTCAACGTCGCGCTGCCCTCGATCCAGGATTCCCTCGGTTTCT
>JBBRHQ010000046.1:0-14153 GCA_038222365.1 Solirubrobacterales bacterium | reverse complement strand
TCCACTACCTCACCGACGGAGGCGTCTGGTCGGAGTGGTTCTTTCCGGGGCTACACCAGGGCCTCGGCGTGCTCTGGCCGCTGCTCGCGGGGCTGGCGCTGGCCGGGCTGGCGCTCTGCGCCGGTCGCCGCGCCGAGCCGGCACTCCGCGGTTGCGCCGCGGTCGGCGCGGTCCTCTTCGTGGCCTGGCTCGCCGCGCCGACCTCCGCGTCGGGCCCCGAGGGCGAGCCGCTCGGCTTCCTCTCCGGGCTGCGCTACCTGGCGCCCTCGCTGGCCCTCGGCCTCGCCCTGCTGCCGGTCGCGCCGCGGCTGCGGGGCTCCACGGCACGCTGGGCGACGCTGGCGCTGTTCGCGGTCCTCCTGCCCTTCGCCGACGCCTCCGGGTCGCCCTGGTACTCGGGCTATCTCGGCGGCGCGGCCCTCGCAGGGGCCGCGGCCGCCCTGCTGGCTGCGCTGGCGGCCTTCGGGATCGTCTCGGCGCACCGCCGGGCCGCGCTGATCTCGGGGCTGGCCCTCGCCCTCCTCCTTCTCGCTGCCGGGGAGCGCGGCCAGAGCACCTATCTGAAGAACCGCTACGCAAACGCCGGATTCGCGGTCGGCGGGCTGAACACGGCCTTCACCTGGGCCAGGCACGTATCCGGGGCGCGGATCGCGACCACCTCGACCCGGATCTACCCGCTGTTCGGCACCGATCTCAGCAACCGGATCCGCTTCGTCGGCGTCCACCGGCCACGCGCCGGCTTCGTTCGTCCAGGCGGCTGCGTCGCCTGGCGCCGGGCGCTGAACGCGGGCGACTATGACTACGTCGTCGTCAGCCGCGACCGCTTCATCAAGGGAAAGCCCGACTACCCGCCGCAGCTGGGCTGGACGGCGGGCGACCCCGCTGCGACCGCCTTCCACCGAGTAGCTCCCACGGCCATCTTCGAGATCGACGGCCGCCTCGACCCCGCCGCCTGCCCCTGAGCCGGGACCGGCGGCCGCCATACTGATCGCTCCCCATGGAGCGGATTCGCAACTTCTCGATCATCGCCCACATCGACCACGGCAAGTCGACCCACGCCGACCGCATCCTCGAGGTCACCGGGGCGATCGACCCGGGGAAGATGCGCGCCCAGGTGCTCGACTCGATGGACCTCGAGCGCGAGCGCGGGATCACGATCAAGGCCCAGGCGGTGCGAGTCGAATACGCCGCCTCCGACGGGCATAGCTACGACCTCCACCTGATCGACACCCCCGGCCACGTCGACTTCTCCTACGAGGTCTCGCGCAGCCTGGCCGCCTGTGAGGGGGCACTGCTGGTTGTCGACGCCGCCCAGGGGGTGGAGGCGCAGACGGTCGCCAACACCTACCTTGCGGTCGAGAACGGGCTCGAGCTGGTGCCGGTGATCAACAAGGTGGACCTGCCCGGGGCCGACCCGGAGCGAGTCGCCGGCGAGATCGCCGACCTGCTCGGCGGCGACCCGGGCGAGATCCTGCGGATCTCGGCGAAGACCGGGGAGGGGGTGAGGGAGGTGCTGGAGGCGATCGTCGCGCGGATCCCGCCCCCGGGCGGCGAGCCGAACTCCCCGGCCAGGGCGCTGATCTTCGACTCCGAGTTCGACCCCTACCGCGGCGTTGTCGCCTACGTGCGGATGGTCGACGGCCGCTTCGAGCGCCGCGAGCAGATCGTCGCCATGCAGACCGGGACCGCCGCCGACATCGACGACATCGGATTCTTCCGCCCGCAGATGTCGCCGGCCGACGGGATGGCCGCGGGTGAGGTCGGATATGTGATCACCGGGATCAAGGACGTCGCCAGGTTGCGGGTCGGAGACACCCTGACCAGCCGGGCCGAGCCGGCGGGCGGGCCGCTGGAGGGCTACCGCGAGGTGAAGCCGATGGTCTTCTGCGGGCTCTACCCGATCGACACCGACCGCTACGAGGACCTCCGCGACGCGCTCGACAAGCTCGCCCTCAACGATGCCGCCCTCTCCTATGAGCCGGAGACCTCCGAGGCGCTCGGCTTCGGCTTTCGCTGCGGCTTCCTCGGCCTCCTGCACATGGAGATCGTCCGCGAGCGACTGGAGCGCGAGTACGGGCTGGACCTGCTGGCCACGACGCCCAATGTCCGCTATGAGGTCCACCTGATCGGCGGCGAGAGCTTCGACGTCCAAAGCCCCACGGGGATGCCGGACCCGGCCTCGATCGAGGAGATAGACGAGCCCTACATCCGGGCGACGGTAATCGCGCCCTCCGAGTACGTCGGCCCGGTGATGGAGCTCTGCCAGGGGCGGCGAGGCACCCACGTCGACATGCACTACCTGAGCCCGCAGCGGGTCCAGATCCGCTACGACCTGCCGCTGGCCGAGATCGTCCTCGACTTCTTCGACCTGCTGAAGTCCTCGACCCGCGGCTACGCCTCGCTCGACTACGAGCCGATCGGCAATCGTCCCTCCGATCTGGTCAAGCTCGACATCCTGCTGGCCGGGGAGAAGGTGGACGCGCTCTCGATCATCGTCCATCGCGACTCCGCCTTCCAGGCCGGCAAGACCCTGGTCGAGCGCCTGCGCAAGACGATCCCGCGCCAGCTCTTCGACATCCCCGTGCAGGCCGCGATCGGCTCGCGGGTGCTGGCCCGGGAGACCGTCAAGGCGCTTCGCAAGGACGTCACCGCGAAGCTCTACGGCGGCGACGTCACCCGCAAGCGAAAGCTGCTGGAGAAGCAGAAATCGGGCAAGAAGCGGATGAAGCAGGTCGGCCGCGTCGAGGTTCCCCAGGAGGCGTTCCTGGCGGTGCTGGAGATCGATGAGTAGCGCCGGCGAGATCGACAACGAGCGCGGCCGCGAGCTCGTCTCGCTGGCCGCCGCCGCCTTCGCCGCATTCGCCGAGCACGGCCCCCCAGCCGCGACCGAGTTCCTCGCTCCCGAGGTCGAGGTCCATTCCGATCAGACCCTGGCAAACGCCGGCACCTTCCAGGGGATCCCGGGATACATGCGCTGGTCGGAGCGCTGGTTCGACGCCTGGGAGGAGTTCGAGATCCGGGTCGAGATGATCGAGCCTGTGGGCGAGCACCACGTCGTGGTCAGCTGCATCCAGTCCGCCCGGGGCAGATCGAGCGGAATCCCCGTGGAGATGGACGCGATCTACATGTTCGAGATGTGGGAGGGCCGGGCGCGGCGCTTCCACCTCTACAACACCCGCAAGGAGGCTTTCGCCGAGGCCCAGCGAGGAGAGGCCGGCGAGCCGACCGTCTTCGATTAGGGATTGGGCGTGACCTCGATTAGGGGTTGGGCGTGACCTTGACCGCTGTGCCGTAGGCGCAGATCTCGGTCCAGGTCGTCCCCAGCTCGGAGGTGTCGAAACGGAAAGCGATGATTGCGTTGGCGCCCTTCGACTCGGCCTCCTCGACGACGCGCTCGGTGGCGTGCTTGCGGCCGTCGGCCAGCATCTTCGTCATCCCCTTCAGCTCGCCGCCGGCAAGTGACTTCAGCGAGGCCCCGATCTGGGACCCGACGTTTCGCGAGCGCACCGTAAGGCCGAATACCTCACCGAAAACCTCTTCGATCTGATAGCCGGGCAAGTCGTTCATGGTTGAGATCAGCATGGTCGCGACCCTACCAATAGAGTCCGGCGCCGTGGCCATCAAGACAGACGCGGTCGGCGAGAAGTGGCCACCGGCGACCTACGAGGTCGGTCGCGAGAAAATCCGCGAGTACGCGAATGCGATCGGCGCCGAGAACCCGGTCCACTTCGATCGCGACGCGGCGCTCGCCGCCGGCTACCGCGACGTGGTGGCGCCACCGATGTTCTGCGTCGTCTACGCCGCGCCGGCGATGGGACCCGCGATCCTCGACCCCGAGGTCGGCATAAACCTCACGACGATGGTCCACGGTGGCCAGGAGTTCGTCTGGGAGGAGCCGGCCTGCTCGGGGGACGTGATCACGACCACGGTTGGCTGCGCGGAGATCTCCGAAAAAGGCGGCATGGGCTTCTACGTGTTCGAGTCCAACTCGGTCAACCAGGACGGCGCGATGACCGTGCGCGGCACCTGGACCAACATCGTCAGAGGCGTCTGAGATGGACGTTCCCGGCGCCGGAGATCCGATCCCCGAGCTGCGCGTGACCCCCGATAAGTACCTCCCGCATCGCTACGCGGGAGCCTCGGGGGACTTCAACCCGATCCACATCGACCCCGAGTTCGCCAAGGCGGTCGGCCTCCCGGGGAACATCCTCCATGGCCTCTACATGATGGGCCTCGTCGCCCGCGCCAACCTCTCCGTCGCCGAGGGCGACCCGAAGGCCCTGAAACGTCTCTCGGTCCAGTTCCGCGGGATGGGCGCCCCCGAGCAGGAGATCGCCGTCACCGGAACCGTGCGTGAGGCCGACGGAGGGCGTGTTTTGATCGAGACCGAGGCGGCGCAGGGGGAGAACCGGGTGATCCGCAACGCGGAGGCGGAGCTAGAGCTCTGAGTCAGGGGACGGACTCCTGCCGCTGAGAGATTTGTCCCAGACAGGCAGGCTTCAGGCGTGGATTGCCCGACGCGGCCTACTTTTTGTGCATGCGACGGGGGGTGAGCTCTCTGGCTGTGGCGGGGTTCTCGGCTGCGCTCTGCCTGCTGCTCGCCTTGGCGCTGGTCGGTGCCTCCGCCGCGAACGGACTGGCCGGCGACGGCTGCCAGGGGCACGGGGCCGGACGCCCCTATCACCAGAGCTTCTCCCTGGTGCCGACCGGCACCGATTGCGACTACTTCCAGCGCTCCACAGGCGAGACCTCGACCGAGTACGTCGTGCCCTGGGCGCCGATCGCCTGGTTGGTGCCGACCCTTCTCCTCAGCGCGATCGCCTTCCTGACGATGGGAATCCTCGGTCGGTTGCTGCACCGCCACGCCGAGGCCGGCCACATTCCCGGCCAAAGAACCTAAGCGTCGCGGGCTCCAGGGCGCCGGTTTCTAGGATGTAGGCATGCTCACCGAGCGCCAAGAGCTGATCCTGCGGCTGGTCGTCGACGCCCACTTGGAGTCGGGGAAGCCGGTCGGGTCGAGGATGATCGCCGAGCAGTCGGCGGTCGAGTGGGGCCCTTCCACGGTGCGCGCCGAGTTGGCGGCGCTCGAGGATGACGGCTACCTCACCCACCCTCACACCTCGGCCGGGCGGGTGCCGACCGACGCCGGCTATCGCACCTTCGTCGATTTCCTGCTCGAATCGAGCCCGCAACCGGCTCGCAGAGCCGGGGTCGAGCTGGAGCTCTCCGAGCTGCGCCGCGAGGTGGACGAGGCGATGCGGGAGACGACCACGGCGCTTGCCCAGGTGACCGACCTGATGGCGCTGGTCACGGCCCCGACGATGCAGTCGGCGACGATCCACCGGGTCGAGGTGCTGCGGCTTCAGCCCAACCTGGTGATGGTCGTGGTGATCACCTCGACCGGCTCGGTCACCAAGCGCGCCTTCAGCTTCGAAGGCACCGTAGACCCGGGCCTGGTCGAGTGGGCCGCGAGCTACCTGAACGAGTCGCTCACCGGGACCGCCGTCGGCTCGCGGATGGTCGCGGGCCGGCTCGCCGACGAGGATCTCGGCACAACCGAGGCAAGCTTCATCCTCAGCCTCTCGCCGGCCTTCACCCAGCTCGACCGCGATCGCGGCGAGACCCTCTACGTGGAAGGCGCCGCGCGGCTTCTCTCGGAGGCGCATTTCGCCGACCTGCCCCAGGTGGACAAGCTGATGACGGCGCTGGAGGGGCGGGCAAGCGTGCTCGGAATGCTTCGCTCGGCGCTCGATCAGCGCTCGGTCTTCTTCTGGATCGGCGCCGAGAACCCGCAGCCGGAGCTGCGCTCGGTCAGCGTAATCGGCGCCAACTACGGCCTCGGGCATCGCAACCTGGGCTCAGTCGGGGTCGTGGGGCCGCTGCGCATGGACTACGCGAATGCGATCTCATCGGTGCGCGAAGCCGCTCGGGAGCTTTCGCACTACTTCGAAGACGTCTACGAGAGCTAGCGCCGGAAGGCTCCATGCCCCGCGACTATTACGAGATCCTTGGGGTCGGACGCGACGCCTCCCCGCAGGAGGTGAAGCGGGCCTTTCGTCTGCTGGCGCGCGAGCTCCATCCCGACGTCAATGCCCACGACCCCGAGGCGGAGGAGAAGTTCAAGGAGGCCGCCGAGGCCTACGAGGTCCTCTCCGACGCCGAGCAGCGCCGAACCTATGACGCCTACGGTCACGACGGTCTGAAGTCAGGCGGCTGGGCGCCCCGGAGCGCTGGGTTCGGCTCGATCGAGGACATCTTCCAAGCCTTCTTCGGCGGGGATGCCTTCGGGTTCGGCGGCGGCGGAGCGGCCGAGGGCGGCGACATCGGCGCCACGGTTGAGATCTCCCTCGAGGAGGTGCTCGGCGGCGCCAAGCGCGAGCTCAGCTTCGAAGCGGTGAGCGCCTGCGAGCACTGCAACGGCAACGGGGCTGAGCCCGGGACGCCGATCCATACCTGCGAGCGCTGCGGCGGCGCCGGGCAGCTGCGCCAGGTGACCCGCACGGCCTTCGGTCAGATGGTCCGCGCCGTCGTCTGCGATAAGTGCGGCGGCGACGGCAAGGTCGCCGAGACCCCCTGCGAGGACTGCGCCGGGCGAGGGCGGGTCGCCGGGTCGCGTCGCTGGGACGTGGACATCCCGGCCGGGATCCAGGACGGTCAGCAAGTGCGGATCAGCGGCGCCGGGCATGCCGGCGAGGCCGGCGGCAGGGCCGGGGACCTCTACGTCGAGGTCCGGGTGGGCCACGACGAGCGCTTTCAGCGGGACGGCGACGACCTCGTCACCCTGGTCGAGCTTGCCGCGACCGCCGCGATGGTCGGCACCACGGTCAGCGTCGAGACGCTTGAAGGCCCTCAGGAGATCGAGGTGGCACCGGGGACCCAGCCGGGCTCGGAGTCCGTCCTGCGCAGCCTCGGCCTTCCCCGGCTGGGCGGCGGGCACCGGGGCGACCAGCGGCTGATCTTCCACGTCATCGTCCCCACCAACCTGGGCGAGGAGCAGCGCCGGATCGCCACCGAGCTCGACGGGACGATCGGCCCCGAGAACCTCGAGCCCGAGGACGCGGGCGGCATCTTCTCCCGGGTGCGCCGGGCGTTCGGTTGATCCGGCTCGCGGTCAGGTGCCGGCCGCGCCAGGCGGACACCGTCCTCGCCGAGCTGACCGTGCTGGCCCCGAATGGGGTCGAGGAGGAGCGCGGCCCCGACTACGTCGAGTACGCGATCTACGGGGGCGAGGGCGAGTTGCCCGACGTCGGCCTGCTCGAGGCGGTCGCGGGAGAGGGCCTGGTCGAGGTCAGTGCCGCGGACGTTCCCGACGACTGGGCCGATCGCTGGCAGGATTTCCACAAGCCGCTGTTGGTCGGTGGGCTCCTCTGGCTTCGCCCTTCCTGGGAGCCGCCGATCGCCGACGCGATCGACATCGTCCTCGACCCCGGACAGGCGTTCGGGACCGGGGCTCACCCGACGACGAGGCTCTGTCTCGAGCTGCTGGCCGAGCACGGCCGAGCCGGGGCGCCGAAGGGCGGGCTGACCGACCTCGGGACCGGCTCTGGCGTCCTGGCAATCGCCGCCGCCAAGCTCGGCTGGAGCCCGGTCCGGGGCTACGAGCAGGAGCGCGCTGCGCTGGAGGCGGCCGCCGCGAACGCCGCCGCCAACGGGGTCGAGCTCGGCCTCGAACGGGCCAATCTGCGCCAAGGGCTCCCCGAGCTGGAGCCGACCGTCGTCGCCAACCTGACCGCGCCCGTGCTGGCCGCGGTCGCTGAGCGCCTCAGCGGGGACTCGGCTCCGCAGACCCTGATCTGCTCGGGCCTGCTCCCGGAGGAGTGCGATCCGCTCGCCGGGGCGTTCTCGGGAGCCGGCCTGGCGGAGGCCGAGCGCCGCCGGGAGGGCGAGTGGGCCGCTCTGTTGATGCGACGCTCGTGATCGCGAGGGACCTCCCGATCGCCGTCTTCGACTCGGGCGTCGGCGGCCTCACCGTCCTGCACGAGTGCCTGGTCTCGCTCCCGGCCGAGGACTTCCTCTACCTTGGCGACAGTGCCCGCTTCCCCTACGGCACCAAGCCCCCAGTCGAGCTGCGGGAACGGGTCCGAGAGGTCTCCACCTACCTTCTAGAGAGGGGCTCGAAGCTGCTGGTGATCGCCTGCAACTCGGCTACCGCGGCGGGGACCGAAGAGGCGCGAGAGGTTGCGGCCGAACATCGGGTGGAGGTCGTCACCGTGGTCGACCCCGAGGCCGAGATCGCCGCGGCCATCACCAGCAATGGCCGGGTGGGGGTGCTCGCAACCCCGGCGACAGTCGAGGGCGGCGCCTATCACCGTGCCCTGGAGCGCCAGGGCCGGGCCCTGGAGGTGACCGAGGTCGCCGCTCCCGACCTGGCGCCGATCATCCAGCATGGCTTCCCTTTCGACCAGAGCGTGATCGAGACGGTGCGCTCCTATTGCCGGCCGCTGAAACGGGCCAGGGTGGACACCCTGATCCTCGGCTGTACTCATTACCCGCTGGTCGCGCCGATGCTGCAACGGATGCTCGGCCGCGACGTTCGCCTGGTGACCGCCGGGCACGCGATCGCCGGCGCGGTGCAGCGACATCTCGAGGCGGCGGGGCTGGAGAGTCGGTCTAGCGAGGAGGGCGACTATCGCTTCCTCTGCACCGGGGACATCGTCTCCTTCGGCGAGCTCGGCACCCGCTTCCTACAGATGCCGATTTCCGGCAGAGTCGAGCAGGTCAACGTCCCCTAGACCTAACCGTCTACCGCGGCAAAAAGGGCGCGGTCAGGGCCTTTCAGGAGTGGGTTGAGCCGTTCAGCGAGTACCACGCCGAGGCGCTCGTACATCGACCACGGGGACTGGGTTAGGCTGGCCGGCGTGCCGATCAGGGGACTCCACCACGTCGACCTGGCTGTCCGCGACGTCGGGCGCTCAATCGAGTTGTATCTGGCTCTGCTCGGTCCGCTCGGCGCCGAGGAGTACGCCCGCTACCCGACCTACCGGGGCACGGAGGAGGTCGTCTATCTGAGCCTCGGCGGTGAGCCGGCGCTCGGCCTCCGGCCCGCGGACGGCGGCGAGCACCGCTACTACGAGGTCGGGATCGAGCACCTGGCGATCTTCGTCGACAGCCGCCGGGAGGTTGACGAAACCTACCAACGCTGCCTCGATCTCGGCGCAAACGTCAACTTCCCGCCGCAGGAGGACCGCGATGAGCCGGGCTACTGGGCCCTGTTCGTCTTCGACCCCGACGGGATCCGCGTCGAGGTGGCCCACTGGGCCCCGGAAAGCGGCTAACTCCGTGGAGTGCGCGGATCACGCCAGTTCGTCCCAGATCCGCTCGAGCCGTCCAACCTCGCTGGCATCGGCTCGCGGCCAGTCCAGAAGCCGCAGAACCATCTCGGACGGTGCGATCAAAGCGCCCCGCATCGCTCCAGTCGACGATCCCCGACAGTCGGCCCGTCGAGAGATCGCCGAGGATGTTGGGTACGCACATGTCGCCGTGCGTCAGGTCATTGCGGGCGAGCGAGAGCAGGGCGTCAGCGATCAACCGGGCCGCCTGCTGGGGTCTGGCGAGCCAGGCAGGATCGTCCAGGCGAGTTCCACCGAGCTCTTCGAGCAGGAGCCACCGGCCGCGCCGATCGAGTAGGCGGGGGTGCCGGGACGTCGGCACGGCCCACGAGGCGCCGAAGCAGCGGCGCGGATCCGTCGTCCGCCCGCACGTAGACCGTGCTTCCGTCCGAGCCGGTGGCCTGAAACACCGCGTCGTGCATTCCCATGCGCCGCCAGCTCTGCAGCTCGGGAAATGAATCGCGCGGTGCTGGTGTCGAGGGGTCGATGAGGGGATACTGGCGGAGTGATGGGCGAAGCGACGATCCTCGAACAGGTCCAGGCGGACGCGCGCACGGCGATGAAGGCCGGCGAGCGCGAGCGCTCCAGCGCCCTGCGGCTGATCGTCGACGCCCTCCAGCAGGACGCCAAGCTGGGCAAGGGCGACGAGATCGCGGTGCTCCAGCGGGAGCGCAAGAAGCGGCTCGAGGCCGGCGACGCCTTCGAGCAGGGTGGACGTGCAGAGCAGGCCGCGGTGGAGCGGGGGGAGGCGGAGATGATCGAGGTCTACCTGCCGGATCAGCTATCCGACGAGGAGCTCGGGGAGATGGCGCAAAAGGCGATCGACGATGCCGGGGCGAGCGAGCAGCGCGAGATGGGCAAGGTGATGGCGCTTCTGATGCCGGCGGTCGGCGGTCGCGCCGACGGCAAGCGGGTCAGCGGCGCGGTCCGGGAGCGGCTTGGCTCGTAGGCAGCTGACCCTGGAGAACACCGTCGCGGCCGAGCTGGCGGGCTCCGAGGACGCGGTCATCCGGGCCCTGCGCGGGCACCTCGGATGTGACCTTCACCTGCGCGGCAACGTCCTCACCCTGAACGGCGCCGACGACGATGTGCAGACCGCCGCGACCGTTGTCGACGAGCTGGTCGAGCTGATCGAGCAGGGGCACGAGATCGCCCCCGGGACGATCGAGGCGGTGACCGGGGCACTCGATGCCCACGAGAGCCCCGTCGCGATCCTCGAGGACGTCGTCTGGCGACACCGCAACACGAAGGTTGCGCCGAAGACGCTGAACCAGAAGCGCTACGTCGACTCGATTCGCAATCACACGATCACCTTCGGCATCGGGCCCGCCGGCACCGGCAAGACCTTCCTCGCCGTGGCGATGGCGGCGGCGGCGCTGGCCGAGCGCGAGGTGCAACGGATCATCCTCACCCGGCCGGCCGTCGAGGCGGGGGAGAGGCTCGGTTTCCTCCCCGGAGACATCCAGGCGAAGGTCGACCCCTACCTGCGGCCGCTGTTCGATGCCCTCTACGACATGCTCGACCCGGACCGGGTCAACGGCTACTTCGATCGCGGCGTGATCGAGGTGGCGCCGCTGGCGTTCATGCGGGGCAGGACCCTGAATGACTCATTCGTGATCCTCGACGAGGCCCAGAACACCAGCCCCGAGCAGATGAAGATGTTCCTGACCCGGCTCGGCTTCAACTCGCGGATGGTCGTCACCGGCGACATCACCCAGATCGATCTGCCCGCGGAGCAACGCTCCGGGCTGGTCGTCGTCCGCGAGATCCTCGAACAGGTGGGGGACATCTCCTTCGTCCACTTCGGCGGTGAGGACGTCGTCCGCCACAAGCTGGTGCAGCGGATCGTCGCCGCCTACGGGGAGCACGCCGAGCGCGAGCGCCCGGCGGGCGGTTGAACGCCGACCTCACCGACGTCCCGCCGGACCTGCGCGACGCGGTCGCCGCCGCGCTCGACGCCGCCGGCGTCGAGGACGGCCACATCGCGGTCGAGATCGCCGATCCCGAGCGGATCGCCGGGCTGAACCGCCGCCATCGCGGGCTCGAGGGTCCGACCGACGTGCTCGCCTTCCCTCTTGATTCGGCCGGGGTGGTCGCCGGGCCGCGCGAGCTCGGGGACGTGGTCATCTGCCCCGAGCACTGCGAGGACGTGACCGAGGCGGCGGTCCACGGGACCCTGCACCTCTGCGGCTTCGACCACGAGGTCGATGACGGGCAGATGCTCGCCGTGCAGGCCGAGGTGATGAGAGGGTTGGCGCAGACCGGAGCGGGAGGGACCGGTCCGTGACGCGGTCGGGGTTCATCGGCCTCGCGGGGCGGCCGAACGTAGGCAAGTCGACGCTGGTCAACGCGATGGTCGGAGGCCACGTGGCGATCGTCTCCGACCGGCCCCAGACGACCCGTCGCGCCGCCCGCGGGGTCGCCACCGATACCGCCGCCGGTTGGCAGCTGATCCTGGTCGACCTGCCCGGGGTGCAGAAGCCGCGTGACGTCCTCACCGAGCGCATGCAGCGGCGGGTCGAGCGCGAGCTGGCCTCCTCGGACGTCGCCCTGCTGGTCATCAACGGCGAGGAGGGGGTCGGCCCCGGCGACCGCTTCATCGCCCGCGCCCTGCTCGGCGCAAACGCCGAGGTTCCGGTGATCTGCGCCGTCAACAAGGCGGACCGCCTCAGCCCGCAGCAGACCGTCTCCGCGCTCAGCGAGGCGGCCGAGCTCGACCTGGTCGACGAGGTCTTTCCGGTCAGCGCACGCACCGGGGACGGCCTCGACGGACTGATCGCCAGGCTGGTCGAGCTAATGCCGGAAGGCCCCTACCTCTTCCCGCCCGGAGAGCGCAGCGACCAGCCGAGCGAGGTGCTCCTCGCCGAGCTGATCCGCGAACAGGTGCTGAACCGGACCCGCGACGAGATTCCGCACTCGGTCGAGGTCTCGGTCACCGAAGTCTCGTCCCGGGACGACGGTCTGATCACGGTGCGGGCCGAGGTCTGGGCGGATTCGGAGTCCCAGAAGGGGATCCTGATCGGAGCCCGGGGGCGGAAGGTCGGCGAGATCGGCTCCGCCGCCCGGCGCGGGCTCGAAGCCGAGCTCGGCGCCCGCGTCCACCTCGACCTCCAGGTCAAGGTGCGCCGCCATTGGCGCCGCGACTCCTCGCTGCTCGACCGCCTCGGCATCGAGTAGGGCGGCGGCCCGGCCCTAGACTTTCGCGGATGATCGAGGGAGTCGAATTCACCGAGGGCGGCCTGATCCCGTGCGTGGCCCAGGACCAGGCGACGGGGGAGGTCCTGACCCTCGCCTACATGAGCGAGGAATCGCTGCGCCTCACCGTGGAGACCGGCGAGGTCCACTACTTCAGTCGCTCCCGCGAGGAGATCTGGCACAAGGGCGAGAGCTCGGGCAACACCCAGCGGGTTAGGAGCCTTCGCTACGACTGCGACGGCGACGCGATCCTCGCCCTGGTCGAGCCGGCGGGGCCGGCCTGCCACACCGGCGAGCGCAGCTGCTTCTACCGCGACCTCGGTGGGGCGGCGCCGACCGCTCCCGAGGGCTCCCGTGCGGAGGGGGAGCCGGCCCCGGCCGCCTTCGAGGCACCCGCCCTGCTGGAGCGCACCCTGCGCTCGCGGGCGCACGAGCGTCCGGCAGGCAGCTACACGGTCGAGCTGCTCGACGATCCACCCCGGATCGCCGCGAAGGTCGCCGAGGAGGCGGAGGAGGTGAACCGCGCTGCCCGCTCGGAGAGCGACGAGCGCGTCGCCGAGGAGGCGGCCGACCTCCTCTACCACCTCACGGTGCTGCTGGTCTCCCGCGGCGTCAGCCGGCGAGCGGTGATGGAGGTGCTCAATGCCCGTCGGGATTGAGCCCGAGCTGAAGCTCGAGCCGGGCATCGAGGAAGCGCGGGCGCTCGCCGCCGAGGGAAACGTGATCCCGGTTCGGCTCACGGTCGTCGACGACTGCGAGACACCTGTCTCGGCATTCCTGAAGCTGACCGACGGCGCCGGTGCCGGCCCATGCTTCCTGCTCGAGTCCGCCGAGCAGGGACAGGTTGGGCGCTTCTCCTTCCTCGGGGTCCGCCCCCGGGCGATCCTGCGCTGGAGTGAGGGCGTTCTATCCGAGTGGGGCGCCGCGGCGGGGATGGGCGGCGGCCCGCCGACGTCCTCGAGCGAGGCACCCGATCCCTACGGCGCCCTGGCCGAGTACATGTCGCGCTTTCGCCCGGCGCCGGTCGAGGGCTTGCCGCCGTTTGCCGGCGGGGCGGTCGGCTTCTTCGGTTACGACTTGGTCCGCACGGTCGAGCCGCTGGGAGAGCCCAATCCCGACCCTCTCGGGCTTCCCGACATGGCGCTGATGATCACCGACGTGATGCTCGCCTTCGACCATCTTCGCCACGAGCTGACGATCCTCGCCTGCGCTTTCACCGATCAGGACGGTGGCGTCGACGCCGCCTACGCCCGCGCGGCGGAGGCGATCGACGAGGTCCGTCAGGTGCTGCGTGGGCCGGTGCCGACGCCGGAGCGGAGCATCGTCTGCGAGCCTCCGCGCTTCGTCTCCAACGTGGAGCGCTCCGAGTTCGAGGCGGCCGTGGCGAGAATCATCCGCTACATCCACGCCGGGGACGCCTTCCAGGTCGTCCCGTCGCAGCGGTTCTCGGCCGAGTTGCCGGGGGATCCCTTCTCGATCTATCGTGGCCTGCGGGCGGTCAACCCCTCTCCCTACATGTACTTCCTCGAGTTCGGTGACTGCCAGCTCGCCGGCGCCTCGCCCGAGCCCCTGGTCAAGGTCAGCGGCCGCCGGGTCGAGACCCGGCCGATCGCCGGCACCTACCCGCGA
>JBBRHQ010000045.1:0-14172 GCA_038222365.1 Solirubrobacterales bacterium | reverse complement strand
CTGAGGCTGAAGGAGGGCAGGTGGCGGCGCGCGTTGAGCGAGCCGTCGATCGGGTCGATCACCACCCGCACCTCGCCGCCGCCGCCGATCTCCACCTCGCCCCGCTCCTCGGAGATCGCCGTGAACGAGGCGCCCCCCGCCCCGAGGGCGTCGAGCTGCTCGAAGACGGCGTCCTCGGCGCGGCGGTCGATCACCAGGGTGTGATCGCCGCCCTCGCCGACCCCGTCATAGACGGTGCGCTCGTCGATCCCGTGCACCTGCTCGAAGATCCGCCGCTGGGCAGCCACCGCACGCCGGCAGGCGCCCAGCCAGTCCTCGCCGAGGGCGCCGGGGGGCCCCGGCGGGACGTGCGATGCCCGTTCCTCGCTCACTCCCTCCATGCTACGCAGGCGCAATCGGCGCGGCCCGGTAGCTTTGTGGCGTGCCTGCCGCCGAGCCGGAACCCAGCTCTGCCCGCCTCCGGACCGGGCGCCAGGCGCCGGGCGAGGACGAGCCGGCGCTGAGCGACGCACAGCTCACCGCGATCGAGCATGGCGAGGGCCCGCTGCTGATGATCGGGGCGGCCGGGACCGGGAAGACGGAGGTGCTGGCGCGGCGATTGGCTCTGCTCGCGGGGCGGGGGACCGGCCCAGAGCAGGTGCTGGTGATCACCTCCAGCCGCGCCGCGGCAGCGAGGCTGCGGGAGCGGGCCGAGACCCTGCTCGAGGGACCCTACGAGGAGCTCTGGATCGGCACCTGGGAGGCGATCGGCGAGCGCCTGCTCGGGGACTACTCGGCCGAGGCCGGACTCGACCCCTTCTTCGAGGTCCTCGGACCGGCGGAGCGGCTGGCGATGCTGCTCGACCGCCTCGAGGAGCTGCCCCTGCGACACCACGAGATCCGCGGCAACCCGGCGGGGCTGCTGGCCCGCCTGCTGCGCCGGATCGACGCGCTGAAAGCCGAGGCGGTCGGGCCCGAGGCACTCGCCGGGCTCGCCGGGGAGCGCCTGCAGGGCGCCGCCGATGAGGCCTCCCGCGAGACAGCCCGACGCGAGCGCGAGTTCGCCGAGCTCTACGCGGCCCACGACCGCATCCTCGCCGGCGCCGGCAGCCTCGACTCCGGCGACGTCTCGCTGGTCCTGAGGCGCCTGCTCTCCTCCCGCGCCGACGTCCGTCGCGAGGTCGCCTCTCGCTTCCGCCACGTCATGGTCGACGAGCTCGAGGACGCGACCCTGGCCCGCTGGGCGATCCTCGCGGAGCTGGGGATCGAGAGCTCCAACCTGCTCGGCGCGCTCGACGACGACCAGGCGACCCGCGGCCCCGGAGCGCGAACCGCGGCCTGGTTCCGCGAGGTCCACCCCGATGCCGAGGTGGTCGTGCTGGAGCGCTGCCTGCGGGGCGGCAGCGAGGTGATCGACGCCGCCCGCGCCGTGGTAGCCGCAATCGGCGATCGCCTCGAGAAGCCTGGGCGGGCCGAGGACACCGGCGCCGGAGTCCGCTTCTGGCGCTCGCGCAACGAGCGCGCCCAGGCGCAAGCCGTCGCCCGCGAGGTCGAGCACCTGATCGCCGGTGGCCTCGCCCCCCAGTCGGTCTGCGTGATCGTCGACGAGCCGTCTCGCCGGGGCAGCGCGGTCGCCGCTGCGATGGAGGAGCGGAGCATCCCCTTCCACCTCGCCGGCCCGGCGGCTCTCTTCCGCCGCCCCGAGGTCCGCGACGCCGTTGCCTGGCTGCGGGTGCTCGCCGATCCCGACGACTCGGCCGCGGCGGCGCGGGCGCTGACCCGCCCCCCGGTCGAGCTGCGCTCGGTCGACCTGGCCCGGCTGACGACGATCGCCCGTCGGCGAAAGCTCGACATGGTCTCGGCCGGCGAGGCGGCGCTGGAGAGCCCCCAGATCGGGCCCGAGGCGAGAGAGCGGATCCAGGGGTTCCTGAAGCTCTTCCGAGCCGCCTCGGCGGCGATGGAGGAGCGCCGCGCCGACGTCTTCGTGCGGCGGCTGATCGAGCGGGTCGGCCTACGCCGCCAGCGCCTCTTCGCCGCGCAGCCCGAGGCGGCGGAGCGGCTGCTCAGCCTCTCGCGCCTCGCCGAGCTCGCCGCTGCCTGGACCCGGCGCGAGCCTCAGGCCTCGACCCGTGACTTCGTCCGCTATCTGAGCGCCGTCGCCGACGCAGGGGTCGAGCTGGGGGCGGGCGACGAGCCCCCGGCCCCGGGCTCTGTCCAGGTGATCGCGATTGCCGACGCCAAGGGCCTGGAGTTCGAGCACGTCTACGTCCTCGGACTGGAGCGCTCCGACAGCGCGGAGCGCGCGCCCGGGCCGCCCGCGGTCCCGCCGGAGCTGCTCGGCGAGCCGCCCGGCGAGACACCCATCGCGATCGCGATGGCGCGCAGGCGCAGGGCCCTGCACGTCGCGATGACCCGCGCCCGCGCCGGCCTCGTCCTCTCCTGGGTGGAGCAAGACCGCGACGGTCCCACCCGTCCCTCGCCGCTGTTCGAGGAAGCGCGCACCGTCCTCGGGGCCAGCGAGGAGATCCACGAGGAGGAGCTGTTCGGCCCGGCCGAGGGCCTCCACGCCACCTATCGGATGCTGCGCGACGAGGTTCTCGAAGGTTCCTGGAGGGTGGGGCGCGAGCTCTCCGAGCCCCGTCTGGACACCGCGATCGACGTCAACCGCGCGATCGCCCGCCACCTCGAGCTGATCAAGCTGGCGGCGCTGGCGCAGCGGCCCGGCGAGGAAGCGACGGCCGATGCGATCGAGGCGATCAACGGCCTCCTGCGCCAGGTCGCCACCCCCGAACAGCAGGCCGAGCTCGACGCCTCCTCGCTCGATGAGTACCTGCTCGACGAGGAACGAGAGCGTGGTCGGCGCCGGGAGCTGATCGCGGCCCGCGAAGAGCCCTCGCTGGAGGCCTTCCTGCCGCGCCGCGGCGACGGCCTGAGGCTCTCCGCATCCGACCTCGGCCTCTACCTGACCTGCCCGCTGAAGTACAAATTCGCCCGCGTCTTCGGCATCCCGCAGGAGCCGACGATCAACCAGCGCTTCGGGATCCTCATCCACAACGTCCTCGAGCGCTTCCACAAGGAACGTCAGAGCGCCGAACGCGGCCGTGCCGAGGAGGACGGTCTGCGGCGGCTGATGCGGCTCTTCGAAGCGGGCTGGCGCCGCTCGGGGTTCGGCAGCTCAGACGACGAGCTCCAGTTCCGCGACCGCGCCCGCGAGGCGATGCGCCACTACTGGGAGCGCGAGCGCGACTCCGAGGCGGAACCCGTCTGGCTTGAGCGAAAGTTCGACTTCCAGATCGGTCCCCACCACGTCCGCGGCCGGGTTGACCGGGTCGACCGCCTCCCCGGCGGTGAGCACGAGCTGATCGACTACAAGACTGGCGAGCGACAGACCAAGGCCCAGCTGGCCGACGACCTGCAGCTCTCGCTCTACCGGCTCGCCGCCCGCGAGGCCTGGGGCCTGGAGGCCGCCTCCGGCAGCTATTACTACGTCCTCGACGCCGAGAAGGTCGCGGTCGAGGCCGCCCCCGATGACGCCGAGCGGGTCGAGCGCACCGTGCTGGGGGTCGGCGAGGGGGTCATGGGCCAGGACTTCGAGCCGCGGCCCTCGCCGACGGTCTGCGGGTGGTGCGACTACCGGCTGATCTGCCCCGCCGCCGAGAGCTGAGCCGGCCGCTCAGTTGGCGTCGTCGCCGCGCTGCTGGAGGAAGCGCTGGAAGTCGCGGGCGATCGTGTCCCCGGAGGGCATCTCCTCCTCGCCCGACTCGGCGCCGGCCTGCTCCTCCTCGATCCGCGCCACCAGCTCCTCGATCTCGGGGTTCGCAGCGACGGCGCGTCCCACCTGCTCCTCGTAGCTCGAGGTCTCCTCCTCGAGGTCGCCCGCGTCGACGGCGACTCCGGTGAGGCCCTCGAGGCGTCGCAGCAGGGCCAGGGCCGCCTTCGGGTTCGGCACTGCGGCGACGTAGTGGGGAACAGCAGCCCAGAGCGAGGCCGACTTCATCCCCGCGCGGCGGCAGGAATCGTGGACGACGCCGACGATCCCGGTCGGACCCTCGTAGTTGGAGCGCTGGAGTTCCAGCTCGTCGACCAGTTCCTCGTCGGAGGCGAGCCCGGTGATCGGCACCGGCAGGGTGTGGGAGACCTCGGCCAGCAGGGCGCCGAGGGTGATCACCGTCCCCACGCCGAGCCTGTGCGCGGCGCCGGCGATCGAGTCGGCGAAGGTGCGCCAGCGCAGGTTGGGCTCGGTCCCGTCGAGCAGCAGGAGGTCGCGCTCGGCGCTCGGCGCACGCGCCGCCAACAGGGTGTTCTCCGGCCACTCGATGTGGCGGGTCTGCCCCTCGGTCAGGGTGATCGTCGGTCGGTTGGCCTGGAAGTCGAAGAACTCCTCGGGGTCGAGCTGGGCGACGACCTCGGCGTCGAGTGAGCCGGCGACCGCCTCCAGCGCGGTCGACGCGGCCGCCGCGGCGTCGTTCCAGCCGCGGAAGGCGCAGATCAGGACCGGTCCGCGAAGCTGCGGCAGATCGCCTTCTTCCCAGACCAGCGGTTCCACGGTTTTGAGCCTAGACGATTGATCACCGATCCCCGCCCGTCCGCGGCGGAAGGCAGGATGGAGCGATGGAAGCCGCCGCCCAGCTCAGCCCCGCGGAGCCGGTCGATCGGCCGACGATCGCCGAGCTGACCCCGGGGCGCTCCTTCGCCGGCCGCTACGCCTGCGCCCGCAAGGACCGGCTGACGGCGCGCAACGGCTCGGCCTACCTGGCGCTCGAGCTGCGCGACCGCAGCGGGTCGATTCCGGCGCGGCTTTTCCGCGACGTCGACTCGATCGGGGCCCGCTTCGAGCGCGGCGACGCGGTCGAGGTACGGGGGCGGGTCGAGCGCTTCCGCGGGCAGCTGGCGGCCGAGCTCGATGACGTCTGCCCGCTCGCCGAGGGGGAGATCGACCCGGCCGAGCTCCTGCCCACCGCCTACCGCGACCGCGAAGAGCTCGAAGGCTTCCTCGAGCACCTGACCCGCGAGGTCCACGACCCCGGCCTGCGCGCCGTGGTCGAGTCGGTGCTCTTTTCCGGCTCCGCCGCCGAGGGGTTTCGCCGCGCGCCCTGCACCCGCGGCGGGCACCATGCCTACCTCGGCGGCCTGATCGAGCACACCGTCGCCGTCGCCACCCTGGTCACGGAGCTGTCGACGCTTCATCCGCGGCTGGACTCCGACCTGCTGATGGCCTCAGCGCTCCTCCATGACGTCGGCAAGGCCCGCGAGTTCACCTACGGGGCGGAGATCGGGCTCAGCGAGGAGGGCCGCCTGCTCGGCCACCTCCAGATCGGCGCTGAGATCGTCGGAGCCGCCGCCTCCGATCTGCCGGCCCGGCGCCGTGCCGCACTGCTCTCCTGTGTGCTCGCTCATCACGGGCCCGAGGCGCTGCGGATGCGCTCCTTTCCCTCCCCCGAGGCGGTCGCCCTTCACCGCCTCAACGCCCTCGACGCCACCGTCAAGGGCGCCCTCGAGCACGGCCTCTAGTACTCGCCTCCGTCCGGCGGGCGGCGGTCGCGCTTGCGGGCCGAGGTCCGCCGCTTCTGCTCGCTCCGCCTTTCGCGGGCCGCCCGCGTCGGCCGGGTCTGGCGCCTCGGTTTCGGGGTCGCCAGCGCCTCGCGCAGCTTGGCCCGCAGCCGCTCCAGCGCCAGCTGGCGGTTGCGGGCCTGGCTGCGAGCGTCCTGGGCGACGACGCTCACCAGCCGCCCGTGGCGCTGAAGCAGTCGGGAACGCTGCGCGGCGGAGAGGCTGGTAGATGCCTCGACGTCGAACACCGCCTCGATCCGCGAAGCGGTGACATTGGCGTGCTGGCCCCCGGGGCCCGAGGAGCGGCTCGCCCGCAGCTCTACCTCGCTGAGCGGGATCGCCAGCCGCTGGTTGACTTGGAGGCGGTCGGTCACCTACCGTCGCTCCGGGGAGCCGCCGGCCGCAACGCCCGACGGGTCAGCTGCGCCGCGAAGAACAGCGCCATGGCGGCGAAGGCCAGCTTCAGCGCCCGCTCGGGGACCGTATTGGCGAGAACGACGCCGAGCAGGACGCCGAGCGGCGATAGGGCCCCGATCAGGAGGGCCTCGCGCAGCCTGACGTTGCCGTAGCCGTGCTGGCGGTAGGCGCCGGCCAGGGCGACGATGACGATGATCAGCAGCGAGGTCGACTCAGCCCGCACCTGCCCGAAGTCGAGGAAGATCGTCATTGCCGGGACGAAGAGGATGCCGCCGCCGACCCCGACCAGGCCCCCCGCGAGCCCGCCCGCGAGGGCGAGAAGAGCGGCCAGCACCTCGCTCACGAGAGGATCAGCTCGATCGCGACCGCGGTCAGCAGGACGGCGAATAGCAGGGAGACAGCGCGCTGGGGGATCCGCTGCTGGAGCGCCGTCCCGGCGATCACGCCGGCCGCGGCCGGAACCGCCAGCCATAGCCCCGTCCCGATCTCGACGTTGCCGTAGATCCCGCCCTGGGCAAGCGCTCCGAGCGCTCCGACGAGGACGATCGCCGCCAGGCTCGTCCCAGCCGCCAGGCGCTCGCCGTAGCCCATCAGGAGGATCAGCAGCGGCACGATGACCGTGCCGCCGCCGACGCCGAAGAGGCCGCTGAAGGCGCCCGCGGCGGTCCCTATCCCGGCCAGCTTCAGGGTCTCCGACGGCACGGCCGCGATACTAGAGCCGATGCCCACCGACTCGATCAGGGAGCGCGCCGCGGCGCTGCTGGCCCCGCTCCGCGAGGACCCCGCGCGCGCCGCGATCCTCACCGACGTCGACGGGACCCTGGCGCCGATCGTCGCGCGGCCCGAGCAGACAACCGTGCCCGAGGGGGCCCGGGAGGCACTGGCGGGGCTGAGCCGCCGCTTCGGCGTGGTCGGCGCCGTCTCCGGGCGCCGCGCCGCGGTCGCTCGCCGGCTGGTCGGGGTCGAGGGAATCGCCTACTCGGGCAACCACGGCCTCGAGTTGCTGGCGGCGGACGGCTCGGGGCTGGCGATCGACCCCGCGCTCGATGGTCTCGAGTGCGCCGCGGCCGAGCATCTTGGGGGCCTTGACCCCGACTCGCTCGAGGCCGCCGGGTTGAGGGTCGAGGACACGGGCCCGATCCAGGCGCTTCACTGGCGCGGCGCCGCCGACGAGGATGCCGCGGAAGCGCTTGCCCGGCGGATCGCCGAGGACGCCGCGGGCGCAGGGCTCGAGCCCCATTGGGGGCGCATGGTGGTGGAGCTGCGCCCCGCCGGCGGCGGCGGCGGAAAGGCGTCAGCGGTGGCGGCCCTGGTCGAGTCCGGGGAGGGGATCACCACCGCCGCCTACGCCGGGGACGACCGCACCGATCTGGACGCCTTTCGCCGCCTGCGCCGGATGCACGGCGAGGGTCGCCTCGAGCGGGCGGTCTGCATCGGGGTCACCTCGGAGGAGGGGCCGGCGGAGATCCGCGAGGAGGCCGATCTGGCGATCCCGGGACCCGCCGAGTGGATCGAGATCCTCCGCAGCCTCGGAGGCTGAGGGCGCCGGTGCCGTTCACCGACCTGCTTCGCACCACCGTGCTGCTCGCCGCGGCCGAGGCGACCGCGCTGGGGGCGATCACCGCGGTTGCCGCGGGCCAATCGGATGACAGCCGGACGATCACCGTGGCGGCTGTCTGGTGGGTGATCGCGGTCGCGGCGGGCCTCTACCTGGGCCGGCCCGAGCGCGCCGCCGACGGGGTCCGGGACGCGCTCGCCGCGGCGCGGACGGCTACCTCCCTGCCGGCGGAGTCGCCCTCGCGGATCGCGCTGGCCAGGCTCTGGCCGATCGGCGCCACCGCGCTGATCGCCGGCGGCCTCGGGCTCTTCTTCCCGGGCGTCGCCGCGATCGGCGCCGGGTACGCCCTCCTGGTCGCCCTCGCCTGGCGGACCCGCGAGGCGGCGGTGCTCGGGGTGGAGCAGCGCGACGGCACCCGCTTCTACGTCGAGCCCACCTCCGCCTTCAGCCCGGTGGTGCTGGTCAGGACGCCGGGCCTCGGCCGGGATCGCTCGCCGGCGGGCCACCCGCCCCCGCCGGCCGCCGGCTGAGCCGACGGTCCGCTCGCGGATCGGCTCCGCTCATCAGCGGGCCGAGCGCTTGCGCATCGACTTGAACTCGCGCCAGCCGCGGGTGTTGGCGATCTGCTCGGCGCTGAGCCAAGCTCGGCGGGCGCTCGCCACGGCGTAGGCGATGTTCTCGAGCGTGTCGACGCCGTGGGCGTCGGTGTTGAGGACGATCCTCGCCCCCGCCTCGGCGGCGAGGCGGGCGTGCTGCTCGGAGAGGTCGCGGCGGTTCGGGTTACCGTTGATCTCCAGCATCGTCCCGGTGCGGGCGGCCGCCTCGGCGATCGCCTCGATGTCGACCGGGTAAGGCGGGCGGCGCAGCAGCAGCCGCCCGGTCAGGTGGCCGATGCAGTCGACCAGCGGATTCTCGATCGCCGCCAGCAGCCGGGCCGTCATCTCGGCCTGATCGTCGCTGAATGCCGTGTGGACGCTGGCGATCACCCAATCGAGCGCGGCCAGAAGGTCGTCCGGATAGTCGAGGGAGCCGTCGGTTCCGATGTTCACCTCCGACCCGGCTAGGAGGCGGAACCCGCGCCTGCCGTCGCTCCACTCGCGGATCTCACCGATCCGCTCCCAGAGGCGCTCCGCGGTGACGTGATCGCCGAACCCATGACTGGCCGAGTGGTCGGTGATCGCCATATATGAGTAGCCGCGGGCGCGGCCCGCGGCCGCCATCTCCTCGAGGGTGTTGCGCCCGTCCGAGAGCGTCGTGTGGCAGTGGAGCTCGCCGCGGAGGTCACCGACCTCGACTAGCTCGGGGAGCGAGCCTTCGCGCGCCGCCCGCAGCTCGCCCCGGGCCTCGCGCAGCTCCGGCTCGACGTAGGCGTAGCCGAGCCGCTCATAGACGCCGGCCTCGGTGGCGCAGAGGGTGGTATCGCCGGATTCGGCCTCGGTTATCCCGTGTTCGGAGACCGAGAGACCCCTGCCCACAGCGTCCTCGCGGAGCTCGACGTTATGGGCTGCCGAGCCGGTGAAGTGCTGGAGCAGGTTGCCGAATTTCTCCGGCGCGACGATCCGCAGATCGACCGCGACGCCGTTGTGGGTCTGGGCACGGAGGCCGTTGACCCCCGGGGTCCCAGCGGTCGCGATCAAGGGGTGGCCGGCGAGGTGGCGCGAGAGCTGCTCCGGCTGCTCGGCGGTCGCGATCAGGTCGATGTCCTTGCAGGTCTCAGCCCAGCGGCGCACCGACCCGGCGACCGCGACCTCGATCGCCGCCGGGTGGGATCGAAGCGACTCCGCCAGCTCCTCGGCGATCGGGCGTACCGCGGACAGCAGCCGGCGCCCCGAGGGAGCCTCGGCCTCGGGGAGTTGCTCGAGCGAGGCGAGGATCTTCTCCTCGACCTTCGGACCGAGCCCCTTCAGCTCGCGGATCCTCTGCCCCTCGGCGGCCGCTCGCAGGTCCTCCAGGGAGCAGACGTCGAGCTCGTCGAAGAGACGCCGGGCGGTCTTCGCCCCGAGGTTCGGGACCCTGGTGACCTCGATCAGGGTCAGGGGAAACTTCTCGCGCAGCCGCTCCGCGGAGGGTATGTCCCCGCTCTCCAGCAGGGTCACGATCTTCTGCTCCAGAGTCTTGCCGACCCCGGGGATCCTCGTGGCCTCTCCGCCACGGGCAAGCTCCGCCACGGAAACGGGGCTCTCCCGGATCGCCCGGGCGGCATTGGAATAGGCGAGCACCCGGTAGCGGACAGCACCATCCAGCTCGTAGAGCACGGCGAGCTCGTCAAACGCGGCGGCGATCTCAGCGTTGGTCATCACATCCAAACTACTTGCGTTCCTTAGGGTTCCGCCGGTGGCAGCTGTCTGGTTGATCCTCCCGACCTATAACGAGGCGGCAAACGTCGAGGCGCTGGTCGCCGCGGTGCTCGAGGTGCTGCCGAGCCCGCGCCGGGTGCTGATCGTCGACGACTCCAGCCCGGACGGGACCGGGGAGATCGCCGACCGCCTGGCGGGCGAGCACCCCGACGTCGAGGTCCTTCACCGGCCGCGAAAGGAGGGCCTCGGCCCCGCCTACATCGCCGGCTTCCGTCGAGCTCTGGCGGGGGGCGCCGAGCTGGTGGTGGAGATGGACGCCGACTTCTCCCACGCCCCGGCCGACCTGCCGCGCCTGCTCGACGCGGCCCGCGACGCCGACCTGGTGATCGGATCCCGCTACGTGGAGGGCGGGGGGGTCGCCGAGTGGGGGGCGGTGCGCCGGGCGATCAGCCGCGCCGGAAGCATCTATGCGCGCGGCATCCTCGGGGTCTCGGTTGAGGACCTGACCGGGGGGTTCAAATGCTTTCGCCGTGAGGTGCTGGAGGCGATCGACCTGGCGACGATTCAGTCCCGCGGTTATGCCTTCCAGGTGGAGACGACCTATCGCGCGATCCGCGCCGGATTTCGCGTCGTCGAGGTGCCGATCACCTTTCGCGAACGCCAGGTCGGCGCTTCGAAGATGAGCCGGAGTATCGTTGCCGAAGCGATCTGGAAGGTGCCGGCGATGCGAATACGGCGGTCCTAGGCTTCGCTATCCTTTCTGAAGTATTGAACCAGTCAAAGGCGACCACAGGAGACCGATAGCTGTGTCAGGCAAGCTCACAGATGTGACCGACGCGACCTTTCAGTCAGACGTCCTCGAGGCCGAAGGCCCCGTCCTGGTCGATTTCTGGGCTCCCTGGTGCGGTCCCTGCCGCGTCGTTCACCCGATCCTCGAGGAGATGGACTCCGAGCGCGAGGATCTGACCATCCTCAGCCTCAACGTCGACGAGAACCAGCAGACGGCGGCCAACTACGAGGTCCTCTCGATCCCGACCCTGATCCTCTTCAGGGACGGGCAGATCGCCAAAAAGGTAATCGGGGCGATGCCGAAGCGCCGCCTCGAGGCCGAGCTGGAGCCGGCGCTGGCCTAACCGGCGGACGAGCCGTCCCGCATGGCATCGGGGGCCGCTCAGGCTGAGCGGCCCAGCCCGATCAGCAGCTCGCGTCCTTCAATCACTGCCCGAATCGCCCCGGCGGGTGCGTCTCCGTCGCAGGAGAGCGAAGTGGCGAGGACCTCGCCGGCGATGTATGCCTGGTGCTCGCGGGCCGCTTCGAGCAGCTCTCCGTCGCCGGCCAGGCTCAGCTGGATCCGATCGGTGATCTGCAGTCCGGCGTCGCGGCGGGCGTTCTGCACGGCGTGGACGATCTCCCGCGCCAGCCCCTCGCGGAGGAGCTGGTCGTCGAGCTCCAGCTGGAGGCCTACGGCGTGGCCGGCCTCGGAGGAGACCTCGTAGCCCTCCAGGGGCTCCAGGGCGAGGACGACGTCGTCGGCTCCGAGGGTATGGTCGCGCCCGTCGATGTTTATCCCGAACTCGCCCCCGGCCTCGATCGTCGCGGCGACGTGGGCAGCATCGAGCGCCGCCACCGCGGCCGCCACCTGCGGCATCTGCTTGCCGAAACGGGGGCCGAGGCTGCGGTAGTTGGGCTTCACGGCGTAGCTGACCAACTCCCCCTCCTCGGCGACCAGCTCCAGCTCCTTGACGTTGAGCTCGGCCTCGATCAGATCGGAGCGGGCCGAGATCGCCTCGCGCTCGGCATCAGAGGCGACGATCACCGCCTTGCGAAGTGGCTGGCGGACCTTGACCTTGGCCTGGGCTCGGGCGGCCCGCCCGAGCTCGACGGTGCGGCGCACCGCAGCCATCGCCGCCTCCAGTCCCGGGTCGGCAAGGTCGGGATCCGGCCGAGGGAAATCGCGCAGGTGGACCGAGTCGGGTCGCTCTCCGAACTCTCCACCCTTGCCCCCGGCGAGGTTGGCGTGGATCTCGTCGGCGAGGAAGGGGACGAACGGCGCCAGCAGCCCGACCGTCTCCAGCAGGCAGTGGCGCAGGGTCGCGAAGGCGGCCCGGTCGCCCTCCCAGAAGCGGCGCCGCGAGCCCCGCACGTACCAGTTCGATAGATCCTCGACCAACTCGGCGATCGCCTTGCCGGCGGCTGTGCAATCAAAGGCGTCCATCCGCTCGACCACGACCTCGATCGTCGACTGGAGTCGAGAGAGAATCCAGTAGTCAAGGTCTTCCGATGAATAACTGCCCGGCACCTCCTCCGCTTCTCGTCCGGGGGTGCCGGGGTCGCGGGCGGGACGATCGTTGAAGTCCTCCGGCCCGAGCCCCTCGGCATTCGCGTAGAGCACCCAGAAGGAATAGGTGTTCCAGAGGGTGAGCAGGAACTGGCGCACCGACTCGCCGACCGTGTCGACCGAGAAGCGGTAGCCCGACCAGGGCTGCTGGGCGGTCAGGTAGTACCAGCGGAAGGCGTCGGCGCCGTGGGCGGAGATCACCTCGGCCGGCTCGACCACGTTGCCGCGGCTCTTCGACATCTTCTGCCCCTCGGGGTCGAGAATCAGGCCGAGGCAGACACAGTTGCGGTAGCTGGAGGTGTCGAACAGCAGGGTCGACTCGGCCAGCAGGGTGTAGAACCAGCCGCGCGTCTGGTCGATCGCCTCGCAGATGAAGTCGGCGGGGAAGCGCTCCTCGAAGAGGGCGGTGTTCTCGAAGGGGTAGTGGAACTGGGCGAATGGCATCGCGCCGCTGTCGTACCAGGTGTCGATCACCGCGGGGATCCGCTCCATCTCGCCGCCGCAGCGCTCGCAGCGAAGCCTCACCTCGTCTATGTAGGGGCGGTGCAGGTCATCCGGGACCTCGCCGATCGCCCGCTCGCGCAGCTCCTCCACAGAGCCGGCGCAGAAGCGCTCCTCGCACTCGGCCTCCTCGCACTCCCAGATCGGCAGCGGCGTGCCCCAGTAGCGGTCCCTGGAGAGGGCCCAGTCGACGTTGTTCTCGAGCCACTTGCCGAAGCGGCCTTCGCGGATGTGCTCCGGGTGCCAGCCGATTTCGCGGTTGTTGGCGAGCAGCTGCTCGCGGACCTCAGAGGTGCGCACGTACCAACTCGACTTGGCGTAGTAGAGCAGCGGCGTCCCGCAGCGCCAGCAGTGCGGGTAGGCGTGCTCGTAGGTGGTGGCCCGGAAGAGGCGGCCGGAGTGCTCCAGCGCCGCGACGATCTCGGGATCGGCGTCCTTGACAAAGCGCCCTGCGAACTCGCTGACCCGCTCCTCGAAGGTCCCCTCCAGGGTGACCGGGTTCTGCATGGTCAGCCCGTATTGCTCGCCGAGGCGGAAGTCATCCTCGCCGAAGGCGATCGCGGTGTGGACCAGACCCGTGCCGTCATCGGCGCTGACGAAGTCGGCCTCGAGAACGGTGTGCCCCCGGGGACCGAAATCGGTGACGTAGTCGAAGGGGGGTGAGTAGCGGACGCCGGCCAGATCCGACCCGGAAAACGAATCGAGAACCTCCGCCTGCTCTCCGAGCACCCGCTCGCGCAGCGCTTCGGCTACTACCAAGACATCACTGCCCGGCATCTCCTCCGCTTCGCGTCCGGGGATGCCGGGGTTGCGGGCGACTCGGGCCCGCACGTAGGTCATCTCGGGATTGACGGCTACCGCGGCGTTGGAGATCAGGGTCCAGGGTGTGGTGGTCCAGACGAGCAGCGAATCGCCCTGCCGGAGCGGCCCGCCGGCTTCGACCGGGAGCCTCACGTAGACGCTGGGATCCTCGACGTCGCGGTAGCCGAGCGCCACCTCGTGCGAGGAGAGCGCCGTGCCGCAGCGCGGGCAGTAGGGGACGACCTTGTGGCCCTCGTAGAGGCGGCCGGCGTCCCAGATCCTGCGCAGCGACCACCAGACCGACTCGATGTAGTCGGGCTCGAGCGTGACGTAGGGATCCTCGAGGTCGATCCAGAAGCCGATCCGCTCGGTCAACCGGTTCCACTCCTCGACGTAGGCGAAGACCGACTCGCGGCAGCGGGCGTTGAACTCGGCGATTCCGAAGGCCTCGATCTCCTGCTTTGAGGAGATCCCCAGCTGCCTCTCGACCTCCAGCTCGACCGGGAGGCCGTGGCAATCCCAGCCGGCCTTGCGCGGGACGCGGTAACCGCGCATCGTCCGGTAGCGCGGATAGACGTCCTTGAAGACGCGGGAGAGGACGTGATGGGAGCCGGGTCTCCCATTGGCGGTCGGCGGGCCCTCGTAGAAGCTCCAGACCTCGGCGCCGGCGCGGTTCTCCAGTGAGCGCCGGAAGACGTCGGTCTCGCGCCAGCGTTCCAGCACCCTCTCCT
>JBBRHQ010000044.1:0-14373 GCA_038222365.1 Solirubrobacterales bacterium | reverse complement strand
GCCTTCCGCAGACTTCGGCGCTGCTAGTAGCCGCGGGGGTGGCGTGCGACGTAGCCGCTGGCGGAGCGCATCTGCTTGCTCCAGCCGGGGCCGTCGCCGGGGGTCATCGAGGTATCCCAGCGCAGCCCTGCGATCACCGCGTAGGCGTGGCCGGAGTTGGCGTAGACGCTGATCCAGCGCCCGTTGCCGCGCCTGCCCCAGCTCTCCAGCGGCCCCGAGGGGAGCGGACTGGAGAGGAAGTCGCCGCCGTGCAGCGCGTAGCTGACCGAGCCCGAGCAGTCGTAGCCGTTGTCCTCCCAACGACCGTGGCCACCGCCCCAGACGTAGGGCTTGGTGCGGATCCTGTTGGCTGCCGCGATCACGGCCTTGACCCGTGCCGGCGCACCGGCCGGGGCGATCGCCTTGCCGCGGACCAGACGCGCCTTGCCCATCGGGGCGCAGGCGCTGCTGCCGCCCGGGTTGATTCCGCCGGAGCTCCCGCACGCTGCCGATGCCCCGCCCGGGGCGAGCGCGAGCACGGCCACAGCCGCCCCGGTTGCCGCCAACCCCGCCTTGATCCTTCTGATGCTCGAAGACAAACCGATCTCCTTTGTCGGCCTGCGGGGTTAGCTGTCGGGCTGGCGCTAAAGGAGCCTGCGCTCCCACCGTGGTGGGTTCGCCCCATGCTTCGTTTGGTTCCCCCGCTCCCGGGCTCTTAGGTGGCCCGGGATTCGGCATTACCGGTTATTCAGTTCGCGGCACTGTAGAGGATTCCCTGGTCGTTCGCTAAGAGATCCACACGATCTAGTGCGGCTACGCACAAGCGGCTAGAGAGCGGACACTGCCTCGGCGACCGGAGTCTGCCCGGCGACCGCGTCGAAGCTCTTCCCGGCCGTGCCGGGAGTTCGCAGCACCGCGGCCAGGACGGCGGCGACGTCCTCGCGACTGATCGATCCGCCCTCGAGGCGCTCGCCGAGCGTCACCCGACCGCTTCCCGGATCGTCGGTGAGCGATCCGGGGCGGACGATCGTGAACTCGAGGCCGCTCTCGCGCACGGCGCGATCGGCTTCCGCCTTGGCTCGCAGATACTCGCCGAAGACGTCACCGCCCTCCGCAGGGGGTCCGCGGCGCCCATCGCGCTGACCATGACGTAGCGCCCGAGATCGCGGCTTCGCGCCGCCTCGATCAGCTTCACGGCGCCGCCAAGGTCCATGCTCCGCTTCCGCTCCGCCCCGCTGCCGGGCCCGGCGCCCGCGGCGAAGACGACCGCCTCCGCCTCGCCGATCGCCGCGGCCACGTCGCATTCTCCCTCCAGGTCGCAGACCACCGGCTCCGCGCCCGCGGCCCGCACCTCCTCCGATTGCGCCGGATCCCTGATCAGGCCGAGGACCTCGTCGCCCTCGGCGCGCAGCAGCCGGCTGAGCCGCAGCGCGATCTTCCCGTGTCCGCCGGCTATCGCGACCCGCATCCGCTCAGCTCGCGGCAGGCGTTTTCGCGGGGTGCTTAGAGGCCCAGGCGACGATCGCCTTTGAGTCGGCGATCGCCTCGCCCTGGTCGGTGAGGAGCACCGGGACAGCCGGCTGACCGGTCAGCTCCTTCACCTCCTCGCGGCCCTCCGTCATCCACTTCAGCGGCCCGACCCCCAGCCCGTGGACCTTGACCACCTCCGGCTCGTAGCCGGCCTCTTCGAGGGCCCTGTGGGCGTTGGCGCAGGGGTGGCCGCCGGGGCGGATCGTCTGGAACGTTCCCCAGCAGACGTAGAGCTTCACTGGCATTCCCTTCGTCGCGGTTGGCTGCGGCGAGCCTAGAACATCGCGATCACCGCCCGCGCGGGCGGTGATAGGTTCAGCGAGGTGGATCCAGCCGGCCGAACAGCGCTTCTGACCGGGGCGACCGGGGGCCTGGGCCGCGTGATCGCCGCCGCCTTGGCGGCGCGGGGGGCGAAGCTCGTCCTCAGTAGCCGGAAGGCCGAGGCGCTGGCCGAGATGGCCAGGGTGCTGCCCGGCGACGCGCACCGGACGATTCCCGCCGATCTGGCCGAGCCCGGGGCGGCGATCGCCCTGGCCGCCGAGGCCGGCGAAATCGACATCCTGATCGCCAACGCCGGCCTCCCCGGGACGGGGCGGATGGAGGAACTCGCCGCGACCGAGGTGGAGCGCGCGGTCGGGGTCAACCTGGAGGCGCCGATGCTGCTCGCCCACGCCCTCCTTCCGCGGATGCTGGAGCGCGGCGCCGGCCATCTGGTCTTCGTCGCCTCGCTCTCCGGCAAGGCACCGAGCCCGCGCAGCGCCGTCTACAACGCGACCAAGTTCGGGCTGCGGGGCTTCTCGCTCGGGCTGCGCGCCGATCTGCATGGCAGCGGTGTCGGCTCTTCGATCGTCGCTCCCGGCTTCATTCGCGAGGCCGGCCTGTTCGCCGACGCCGGGGCAAAGGCCCCCCCGGGCCTCGGCACATCCACCCCGGAGGCGGTCGGCGCGGCGGTGCTGCGGGCGATCGAGCGGGACTCGGTCGAGGTAACGGTCGCCCCGGTCCGCCAGCGGGCACTGGCCCATCTCGCGCTGGCGGCGCCGGGACTGGCGGTCCGCAGCGTCTCCGGAGGCGCCGCCCAGAAGGCCGCGGCAGACGTCGCCTCGGGCCAGAGGGAGAAGCGGTGAGGCGGTGGCGATGAGCAGCGACTCGTTTGGCGCCCGCTCCTCGCTCGAGGTCGGCGGCCGGAGCTATGAGATCCATCGCCTCGACGCCCTCCAGGAACGCTTCGACGTCGCCCGCCTGCCCTACTCGATCAAGGTCCTGCTCGAGAACGTCCTGCGCCTCGAGGACGGCGAGTCGGTGACCGCCGCGGACGTCGAGGCGATCGCCACCTGGGAGGCCGGCGCCGAGCCCAGCGCCGAAATCCCCTACCAACCGGCGCGGGTCCTGATGCAGGACTTCACCGGCGTCCCGGCCGTCGTCGACCTGGCCGCGATGCGCGACGCGATGGATGAGATCGGCGGCGACCCCGCGGCGATCAACCCGCTGGTCGACGTCGACCTGGTGATCGACCACTCGGTCCAGGTGGACGCCTTCGGCAACGCGCGTGCCTTTGCGACCAACGCCGAGCGCGAGTTCGAGCGAAACCGCGAGCGCTACTCCTTCCTCAAATGGGGCCAGCACGCCTTCGACAACTTCAGGGTGGTCCCCCCGGCGACCGGGATCTGCCACCAGGTGAATCTCGAGTACCTCTCGCAGGTCGTCTACAGCCGCGAGCGCGACGGCGAGCGGGCCGCATACCCCGACACCCTGGTCGGTACCGACTCCCACACGACGATGGTCAACGGCCTCGGAGTGCTGGGCTGGGGGGTCGGCGGGATCGAGGCCGAGGCCGCGATGCTCGGTCAGCCGATCTCGATGCTGCTCCCGCAGGTGGTCGGCTTTCGCCTCGACGGTGAGCTGCCCAAGGGCGCCACGGCGACCGACCTCGTCCTCACGGTGACCGAGATGCTGCGCGAGCGAGGGGTGGTCTCGACCTTCGTCGAGTTCTTCGGGCCCGGCTTGGCGACGCTCGGCCTCGCCGACCGGGCGACGATCGGCAACATGTCGCCGGAGTTCGGCTCGACCTGCGCGATCTTCCCGGTCGACACCGAGACCCTGCGCTACCTGGAGTTCACCGGTCGTCCGACAGAGACGATTGAGTTGGTCGACGCCTACGCCCGTGAGCAGGGGATGTTCCACGACGAGGGTTCCGAGGACCCCGCCTTCTCCGACACCCTCGAGCTCGACCTGGGCGAGGTCGAGCCCAGCCTCGCCGGTCCGAAGCGGCCCCAGGACCGGGTCCCGCTGGCGAGTGCCAAGGAGTCCTTCCTCGAGGCGATGAAGGACTTCGCCCCCGAGGCGGCGGAGCGGATGGGCAACAGCCGCGACGAGGCGATCGAGGATTCCTTCCCGGCCTCCGACCCGCCGGCCGAGGCCCACGACGACGAGCGCGGCAAGCCCAGGGAGGCCGTCACCGGCGCCGCCGGCGCAACGGCCACCGCCGAGCCTGGAAGCGGCGACGGGATCGAGGTCAGGCTCGCCGACGGCACCAGCTTCGACCTCGACCACGGCCGGATTGTGATCGCCGCGATCACCAGCTGCACCAACACCTCCAACCCGAGCGTGATGATCGGCGCCGGGCTGATCGCTCGCAACGCGGTCGAGCGCGGCCTCGAGCGCAAGCCCTGGGTGAAGACCTCGCTGGCGCCGGGCTCCACCGTGGTCACCGACTACCTCGCGAAGGCCGGCCTCACCGAGCACCTCGACGCCCTCCAGTTCAACCTGGTCGGCTACGGCTGCACCACCTGCATCGGCAACTCGGGGCCGCTCGAGCCAGAGATCTCGGCGGCGATCGCCGAGCGCGACCTGGCGGTCTGCGCGGTGCTCTCGGGCAACCGTAACTTCGAGGGGCGGATCAACCAGGACGTCAAGGCCAACTACCTCGCCTCGCCGCCTCTGGTCGTCGCCTATGCCCTCGCCGGGCGCATGGACATCGACCTGATCAACGACCCGCTCGGTGAAGGCACCGACGGGGAGGCCGTCTATCTGCGCGACATCTGGCCCGGCGCCGAGGAGATCCGGGAGATGGTCGGGCGCTCGATCCGCTCGGAGATGTTCACCCGCAGCTACGGCGAGGTCTTCGAGGGGGACGAGAGCTGGAATGCGGTCGAGGTCCCCGAGGGCGATCGCTACGACTGGCCCGAGTCGACCTATGTCCGCCGGCCCTCGTTCTTCGAGGGGATGCCGGCCGAGCCCGAGCCGGTCGAGCCGATCAGCGGCGCCCGCGTCCTCGCCCTGCTCGGGGACTCGATCACCACCGATCACATCTCCCCGGCGGGGGCGATCAAGAAGGAGAGCCCGGCCGGCCGCTGGCTGATCGAGCAGGGGGTGGAGCCCCGCGACTTCAACTCCTACGGCTCGCGCCGCGGCAACCACGAGGTGATGATCCGCGGCACCTTCGCCAACATCCGCCTTCGAAATCTGCTGGTCGAGAGGTCCGGTGGCTTCACCCGTCTCTGGCCGCATGGCGAGGAGACGACGATCTACGAGGCGGCGATGGTCTACGCCTCGGAGGAAGTTTCGCTGGTCATCCTCGCGGGCAAGGAGTACGGCTCCGGATCATCGCGCGATTGGGCGGCGAAGGGCACCAAGCTGCTCGGCGTCCGCGCCGTGATCGCCGAGAGCTTCGAGCGGATTCACCGCTCCAACCTGATCGGGATGGGGGTGGTCCCACTCCAGTTCCCGGCCGGAGAGTCGGCCTCCTCGCTCGGGCTCAGCGGAGAGGAGACGATCGACGTGGGGGAGCTGCGCGACGGTGATGCGAAGACGGTCGAGGTGACGGCCGGCCTCGAGGGTGTTGAGCCGATCGAGTTCGAGGCGACGGTCCGCCTCGACACCCCGAACGAGGTCCGCTACCTGCGAAACGGGGGAATCCTGCAGACGGTGCTGCGGGGATTGCGGGACGCCTGACGCCTCCACCGGGGGGCGGGAAAAGAAGGGGCGTGACGGGGCCGCGGGAGGCAGGGGGTCCGCACGGCCCTCGCCACGCCAGCGCGTCGGTAGCCAGGGAGGGATGCCGACGCGTTCACCCCGAAGGACTAGCCCCCGGAGCGAGCTTATGAAGAACTTGGTGATTCTCCCTACACGAGAGATCTGACACCGATCCCTCTATCGAGATGATTCTACACTCGCCGGCACCGTCTAAGTCAAGTCCAGTTCAGTGGAGGGCTCCGCGGGGGTGGCGATACCCCATCCTCTTCGCTCGATCAGCTCGATTGCGACCACACTGCCGACCGGCCCGACCGGTGTCAAGGTCGCCGCCAGCAGGGTGTAGGGCGCTTCATGGCGCAGCACGCACGCCCAGATCACCAGGCATAGAGCGACAAATCCGAGTCCGTGGGCGAGCCCGAACATCGACGTTTCGCCCTCGAACCCCGGCGCGTGCCAGATTAAGATCAGCGCCGCTAACACAGCGAGCTCGATCCAGGAGATCACCTTCACCCAGGCGAACAAACGTCCAGGTACCGGCTTTCGCAGCGCTTTCGAGCTCGGTGCCATCTCTACCCAAGATACCCGCCGCGCCGCCCGGCTCTGAGTCCAGCCGAGCCGGCTAGATGATCGATCTAGGCCTGCTGCGGCGCCGCGTCGACCGAGAGCGCGGTGAGGACGATCCTCTCCTGCTCGCGGGCGTGGGCGATCGAGTAGCCCTCGCCGGGGCTGGCCCGGCCGGGGCGGCCGATGTAGCCGAGGACGATGCCCTCCGGCAGCAGCTGCGGGATGCGGCGCGACATCACCTTCCAGGCGCCCATGTTGCGGGGCTCCTCCTGAACCCAGACGACCTCCTTCAGATTGGGGTAGGAGGCGATCAGGGCGCTGAGCTGATTGGCGGCGAACGGGTAGAGGTACTCGACCCGCGCGACGGCGACCTTCTCGGCCCCGGCGCGGCGCTCGCTGGCGTCGAGGTCGTAGTAGATCTTCCCGGTGCAGAGCACCAGGCGCTCGACCTCTCCGCGGCGCTCGGCGGCGGTGGGATCCTCGAGGATGTAGTGGAACTCGCCGTCGGTCAGCTCTTGGAGCGAGGAGGCTGCCCGCGGCAGGCGCAGCAGGCCCTTCGGGGTGAAGACGACCAGCGGTCGCGCTTTGCGGACCAGCCCCTGGCGCCGCAGCAGGTGGAAGTACTGGGCCGGCGTGGTCGGGTTGGCGATCCGGATGTTGCCCTCGGCGCCGAGGGCGAGGAAGCGCTCGATCCGGGCGCTGGAGTGCTCCGGCCCGGAGCCCTCGTAGCCGTGCGGCAGCAGCAGGGTGAGCCGGCTCGTCTGCCCCCACTTCGCTTCGCCGGAGACGATGAAGCTGTCGATGATCACCTGGGCCGAGTTGGCGAAGTCGCCGAACTGGGCCTCCCAGAGGACCAGCGACTTGGAGTTGGCGGCCGAGTATCCGTACTCGAAGCCGAGGCAGGCGGCCTCCGAGAGCGGACTGTTGTAGAGCTCGAAGGGCGCGGTCGCGTCGTCGAGGTGCTGCATCGGGCAGTACTCGAGCCCGGTCTTCTCGTCGTGGAGGACGAGGTGGCGGTGCGAGAAGGTGCCGCGCTCGGTGTCCTGGCCGGTGAGGCGGATGTGGACGCCCTCGGTAAGGAGTGATGCGAAGGCGAGGCTCTCGCCGAGCCCGAACTCGATCCCCCCCTCGTCGATCGCCTCCAGGCGCTTCTGCAGCGGCTTGCGCAGCTTGCGGTGGACGGTGAAGCTCTCCGGGACCTCGATCAGGCGGGCGTTGAGCGAGCGCAGCTTCTTCTCTGGGACCGCGGTTGCGACCGGGGGGCTGGCGGTGCGGTCGAGCTCGCCGGTGCCGGTGGTGGTCACGGTCGGGTCCTCGTACTCGCCCAGCTCCATCTTCTCCCGCAGCCCCTTCAGAGTGGCGCTGAGCGCGGCACGGCGCTCCTCCTGGTCGCGCTTAACGTCCTCGGCGCTGACCTCCCCCTCGGCGATCAGACTCTCGGCGTAGATCTCCGAGACGGGCGGGTGAGCCTTGATCTGCGCCGCCATCTGCGGCTGGGTGTAGGCGGGCTCGTCGGTCTCGTTGTGACCGTAGCGGCGGTAGCCGATCACGTCAATGACGATGTCGCGCCCCCAGCGCTCGCGGTAGGCCATCGCCAGCCGCACCGCGCCCGAGCAGGCCTCGACGTCGTCGGCGTTGACGTGGACGATCGGGACGTTGAACCCCTTCGCCATGTCGGCCGCATACGGGGTGGAGCGGGCCTCCTCGGGGTCGGTCGTGAACCCCACCTGATTGTTCTGGATGATGTGGATCGTGCCCCCGGTGGCGTAGCCCGCGAGGGCTTGCAGGTTGAAGGTCTCCGAGACGACACCCTGGGCGGGGAAGGCCGCGTCGCCGTGGAGCAGCACGGGTACCGCGCGCTTCGGGTCGTGATCGAGATCCGCGCCCTCGATCACCTCCTGCTCGTAGCGGGTCGCGCCGATCACCACCGGGTCGACGAACTCGAGGTGGCTCGGGTTCGGGTAGAGGCGGACGTCGATCTTCTCGCCCTCGTGGGTCTCATAGACCCCGGCGTGGCCGTAGTGGTACTTGACGTCCCCCGTTCCCCCGTGGGGGATCGCCGCCACCGCCTTCACCGATTCGATCGCCTTCGATCCTTCGAACTCGGCGAAGATCCCCTCCACCGGCCTGCCCAGGTTGTGGGCGAGGACGCTGAGCCGCCCGCGGTGGGCCATGCCGAAGACGACCTCGCGGGCGCCGCCCCGCAGGGCCAGGGTGACGACCTCGTCGAGCATCGGCACGACCACGTCGATCCCCTCGATCGAGAACATCTTCTGGCCGAGATAGGCCTTCTCGATGTAGCGCTCGAACTCGAACACGTCGACGAGGCGCTCCAGCAGGCGCCGCTTCTCCTCGGCCGAGAGCGGCTGGCGGTTGGCGCCGGTCTCGATCATCTCCCGCAGCCACATCCGCTGCTGGTGGGAGGAGAGGTGCTCGATCTGGTACCCGGCGGTGCCGCAGTAGGCGTCGCGCATTCGCGGCAGTGCCTCCAGCAGGGTCTCGCCGGGAACGCCTATCCGCAGGATCGAGGCCGGGATCTGCGACATCAGCTCCGGCGTCAGGTTGAGGTTCTCGGGCTGGATCGCCGGGTCGCCGCGGGGCTCCGAGCCGAGCGGATCCAGGTGGGCGGCGAGGTGGCCGTGGGTGCGGTAGGCCTTGAGCAGCGAGGTCGCCGCCTGCACCGCCGCCAGCAGCTCCTCGCTGGGCTGCGCCGCGGCCGGAGCCGCAGCTGTCGCCAGCGGGACCGCCGACGCCGAGGCGGGGTGGGCGTTGCCGACCACGGCCTCCTCGATTCCGAGCGATCGCGCGACCTCTTCGTAGAAGCCGTCCTCACCCTGGAGCAGCTGCTCGATCCGCCGCAGGAAAGAGCCCGACTCGGCGCCCTGGATGACCCTGTGGTCATAGGTCGAGGTCATCGTCATCACCTTCGAGACGCCGAGCGACTTGATCCGCTCCGCGGAGGCGCCCGACCACTCCGGCGGGTAGGCGATCGAACCGGTGGCGATGATCGCGCTCTGCCCCGACATCAGCCTCGGGACCGAGGCGATCGTGCCGATCCCGCCGGGGTTGGTAAGCGAGATGTTGGTCCCCTGGAAGTCGTCGGCGGTGAGCGCGTTTTCGCGAGTCTTGGTGATCAGCTCCTCGTAGTAGCTGTGAAAGCCGCTGAAGTCCAGCCCATCGGCGCCCTTGATCGCCGGGACCATCAGGCTGCGCGAGCCGTCCTTGCGCTCGACGTCGACGGCGATCCCGAGATTGACGGGGTTCCCCTCGATCGCGAACGGCTTGCCGTCACGGATCTCGAAGGTGCGGGCCATCACCGGCCATTCCTTCGCCGCCCCGACGATGGCCCAGGCGACCAGGTGGGTGAAGGAGACCTTCATCCCGCGTTCCTTCAGCACTCCGTTGAGCGCTTTGCGCTTAGCGTCGAGCGTGTCGACCGCGATCGTCCGGAACGAGGTCGCAGTCGGCACCTCGCGGCTCTCGTCCATCGCCTGGGCGAGCATCGCCGCCGGTCCGCGCAGCGCCTTCGCCTCTCCCGCCGGCGCCGCGGATGCCGCCGCGCCGTTGCCGTCCGCAACGGCGAGGACGTCCTCCTTGCGCACCTTGCCGCCCGCGCCGGAGCCGCTTATCAGCCCCAGATCGACCCCGTTGGCGGCCGCCGCTCGCCTCGCCACCGGGGTCGCCTTGACGCCTTCACCATCGGCAGCCTCCGGAGCCACTTCCGGCACCACCTGCGAGCTCGGGGCTCCACCCTCCGCTGCCTGCTCGGCGCCCGCGGCGGCGGCTTCCCCGGCCTCCATCTCGGCCAGGGGCGCCCCCACATCGACCACCTCGTCGACCGCGACCAGCAGCTTGGTGATCGTCCCCGACGCCGGCGCCGGGACCTCCGCATCGACCTTGTCGGTGGAGACCTCCACCACGGTGTCGCCTTCGGCGACCGTGTCGCCCTCGGCGACGTGCCACTCGAGCACCGTCCCCTCGGTGACCGACTCGCCCATCGCCGGCATCTCGATCTGGACAGTGGCGGTTTGAGCCATCCCCCCTTGAGTCTATGCGACGGGCTCAGCCGGCGAACCGGCTCCAAAGGGGGCCCTCAACCCGGGAGGCGGGCGATCATGTAGGCCTCGTTCCCGACCGTGTCGAAGACGTCGCGGACGAGGAACTCGCGGGCCCGCCCGGCGTGCCCGCAGAAGCCGCAGCGAAGCTCCCCCGCGGCGGGCACGGTTGTGCCCAGGGCGAGCGGTGCGGCGCACCCGGGGCAGACGACGGCGCCGTGGGCGATCACCTCGATCCCCTGGCGCGCAACCCTCCACTCGGGGGCGACATCGGCCGCCTTCGCCCTCTGCTCCCCGGGAATGGGCAGCTGCTCGAATGGATCGAGGTGAAGCGCCACTGAGCAGAGTGTAGGGTGCGCGCGACCCCGGATTTTCCCAAATTCGGCAATCATCCGCGGCGAATCGAGGAGGAGAGATGAATTACTTCGTGACCGGAGCGACCGGCTTCATCGGCCGCCACCTGGTCGAGCTCCTCCTCGAGCGCGAGGGGACGATCTACGTCCTCGTGCGGGAAGGTTCCCGGGGTCGCCTCGAGGAGCTGCGAAGCCGTTGGGGGGTGGACGGCGACAGGGTGGTCACGGTCGTCGGCGACCTCGCCCAGCCGCAGCTCGGGGTCTCCGATGCCGAGGTCTCCGAGCTGAAGGGCAAGGTCGACCACTTCTTCCACCTGGCGGCGATCTATGACATGACCGCCGACGCCCAGAGCCAGCAGGTGGCCAATATCGAGGGGACCCGCCACGCGATCGAGCTGGCCGAGGAGATCGAGGCCGGCTGCTTTCACATGGTCAGCTCGATAGCCGCCGCCGGCCTCTACAAGGGGACCTGGCGCGAGGAGATGTTCGAGGAGGCCGAGAACCTCGACACCCACCCCTACTTCCGCACCAAGCACGAGTCCGAGCGGGTCGTCCGCGAGGGGTGCTCGCGGCCCTGGCGCGTTTACCGGCCGGGGATCGTCGTCGGCGACTCCGAGACCGGCGAGATGGACAAGGTCGACGGCCCCTACTACTTCTTCAAGCTGATCCAGCGCCTCCGCAGCACGCTGCCGCCGTGGATGCCGACGGTCGGGGTCGAGGGCAAGGAGATCAACCTCGTCCCGGTCGACTTCGTCGCCAAAGCGCTCGACCACATCGCCCACCAGCCCGGCCTCGACGGCAAGGCCTTCTCGCTCACCGACCCCAGCCCGAAGAGCGCCGGCCAGGTGATCAACCTCTTCTCGCGCTCCGCCAACGCACCGCAGATGTCGATGCGCCTCGACCCGAAGATGCTCGACGTCATTCCGCCGGCCGTTCGCGGCGGCCTGATGATGCTGCCGCCGGTGAAGCGGATCCGAAACCAGGTGCTCAGCGACCTCGGGATCCCCGAGTCGGTGCTCACCTACGTCAACTACCCGACCCGCTTCGACTGCACCAACACCCTGAAGGCACTCGAGGGCAGCGGCATCTCGGTGCCGGCGCTGGAGACCTACGCCGACAAGCTCTGGGACTACTGGGAGCGCAACCTCGATCCCGATCTGTTCAAGGACCGCTCACTCTCGGGGGCGGTCGGGGACAAGGTGGTGCTGATCACCGGCGCCTCCTCGGGGATCGGCAAGGCCGCGGCGATCCGCTGCGCCCGGGCCGGGGCGACGGTACTGCTGGTCGCCCGCACGCCCGAGAAGCTCGAGGAGACCAAGGCCCAGATCGAGGCGGAGGGCGGGGCCGCCCACATCCACCGCGCCGACCTCGCCGACCTCGACGACGTCGACCGCATGGCACGGGAGGTGCTCGAAGAGCACGGCCACGTCGACGTGCTCGTCAACAACGCCGGGCGCTCGATCCGGCGCTCGGTGAAGCTCGCCTACGATCGCTTCCACGACTACGAGCGGACGATGCAGCTCAACTACTTCGGCTCGCTGCGGCTGATCCTCAGCCTGATGCCGAGCATGACCGAGCGCCGCTCGGGGCACATCATCAACATCAGCTCGATCGGGGTGCAGACCAACACGCCCCGGTTCTCCGCCTACGTCGCCTCCAAGGCGGCGCTCGACGCGTTCAGCCGCTGCATCGCCTCGGAGGTGGTCGACGACGGCATTCAGATCACCACCATCCACATGCCGCTGGTGCGGACGCCGATGATCGCCCCGACCAAGATGTATGACGCCTTCCCGACGATCACCCCCGATGAGGCGGCCGAGATGATCACCGACGCGATGATCACCAAGCCGAAGAAGGTTGCGACCCGCCTCGGCAACTTCGGCGAGCTGCTCTATGCGGTCGCGCCGAAGGCCTCCGACGCGGTTCTCAACACGGCCTACAAGCTCTTCCCGGACTCGAAGGCGGCGAAGGGCGAGAAGGGGGCGAAGGAGATCGAGAAGGAGGCATCGACCGAGCAGGTCGCCTTCGCCCACCTGATGAAAGGCGTGCACTGGTAGGGCCGCAGCGCCGGCTCAAGCACTGGGGCTGGGGGTATGAGGACCAGCAGCCCTCGCGAACGGAGCTGGAGGCGACCGCTGCCGCCGTGACCGAGCGCCTCGGCTTCGGCGGTCCCCCGGTGGGGGAGCCGGTCGGGCTCGGCGAGGTCGAGCTGCGCAGGCCGCGGCTGAAGACGCCGGAGTCCTTCGACGGCCTATTCAGCGACGGGCGCTACGAGCGGATCTCACACGCGCTGGGCAAGGCCTACCGCGATGTGGTCCGCGGCTTTCGGGGTGAGTTCCCCAACCCGCCTGACCTGGTCGCCTCCCCTGGCGAGGAGTCGGAGGTCGAGCTCGTCCTCGCCTGGTGCGAGGAGCAGGGGGCGGCGGTCGTCCCCTTCGGTGGTGGCACCAGCGTCGTCGGAGGGGTCGAGGCTCGGCTCGATGAGGATGCTCCGGTGGTCACCCTCGACCTGCGCCGGCTCGATCGCGTCCTCGAGGTCGATCCGGTCTCGCTCGCGGCGCGGATCCAGGCGGGCGCCACCGGTCCCTCGCTGGAGCGCCAGCTGCGCGAGCACGGCCTCACCCTGCGCCACTTCCCGCAGTCCTTTGAGTACTCGACCCTCGGCGGGTGGGTGGCGACCCGCGCCGGCGGGCACTTCGCGACCCTCGAGACCCACATCGACGACCTGGTCTCCTCGGTGCGGGCGATCACCCCCCGGGGGACCTGGGAGAGCAGGCGGTTGCCGGGCTCGGGCGCCGGTCCCTCGCCCGACCGGATGCTGCTCGGTTCCGAAGGCATCCTCGGGGTGATCACCGAGGCCTGGGTGCGGGTCCGCGAGCGCCCCCGCTTCAAGCTCTCCCGCGCGATCGGGTTCGGCGACTTCACCGCCGGAGCCGGCGCCGTGCGGGAGATCTCCCAATCGGGCCTGCATCCGTCCAACTGCCGGCTGCTCGACCAGCTCGAGGCGGAGATGTTCGCCGGCGGCGCCGGGGAGGCGATCCTCGTCCTCGGGTTCGAGGCCGCCGGCCACGAGGTCGGGTGGCCGATGGAGCAGGCGCTGGAGATCGCCCGGGCGCATGGGGGAGAGCCGAAGGAGCCGGCGGCGGCCGGGACGGGGGATGGTGTGGAGGGGGTGGTGGAGGAGTGGCGATCCGCCTTCCTCCAGATCCCCTACCTGCGCGACTCGATGGTCGCCTGCGGGGTGCTCTCGGAGACTTTCGAGACGGCGATCACCTGGGAGCGCTTTGAGGGCTTCCACACCGAGGTGATGGAGACCGCCCGACGGGCGCTCGCCGAGGCCTCCGGCGCGCCGAGGGAGGGCGCCGGTTCGGCTCGGGTCAGCTGCCGCTTCACCCACGTCTATCCGGACGGTCCCGCCCCCTACTACACGGTGATCGCCCCGGCGGTCCGGGGGGGCGAGGTCGAGCAGTGGGACGAGGTCAAGGTGGCCGTCTCCGAGGCCCTCCTCGCTGCCGGCGGGACGATCACCCACCATCACGCGGTGGGGCGCGATCACCGCCCCTTCTACGAGCGGCAACGGCCCGGAGCCTTCGCCGCCGCCATGCGCGGGGCGAAGTCGGCGGTCGATCCGAGCGGGATCATGAACCCCGGCGTGCTTTTCGAGTGACCGGCGGCGCTAGGCTTTCGCGACCGTCCTGAGCGCCGGACGGCCCACCGGCGCAGCCCGCCGGCCCTGCCATGGAAACGATCACCGAGGAACACCCGACCGTCGGCCCCGGGGGCAGCGCAGAGCCCTCATCTCGGAAGGGCCCCCCGCTACCGCCCCGCCCGCGCCGATCGCCTCCCCGGGCGGCGCTGAAGACCGCCCGTCCCCACGAGTGGATCAAGAACGTCCTGGTCTTCGCCGGCCTGCTCTTCTC
>JBBRHQ010000043.1:0-14384 GCA_038222365.1 Solirubrobacterales bacterium | reverse complement strand
TACGCCAACTGGGGCGAGTGGCGCGGCGCGATCGCCCAGCTCACGGTCAACCTCGCCGGGATCTTCCTGGCCGCCGTCTGCACCCTCTTCGTCCAGCGGGTCCTCTACCGGCGGAGGCGGATAGCCCATCTGCGCGACACCTCCCGCGAGGCGGCCGGCCTGCCGCTTGGGCGCAGCCGGCACGAGGACTGGACGGCAAAGCGGCCGAGGCCGAGGCCGCGTGCCTGAGCTCCTGCTGCTGCCAATTGCCTTCGCCGCCGGCGTCGGCCTCGCCGAACTGGTCGGCGCCGACAGCCTCGGCATCGCCTTCGGCGTCGGTCAGATCTTCTTCGCAGCGACCGTCGTCTTGCTGATCCTTCGCAGCTAGCCCGGCACCCCGGACCCCTCGCCGGTCGAGTGGACGAAATCAGCAGTATGGGAGATGAAAACGTCCACTCGACGCGGGCGCGTCAGCTCGGTCCCGTCGCTATCGCCTCGGTCACCGCGGCGGCCGGGCCCCCGGTCCACGGCTCGCCGTGCCCCGGCAGGACCAGGGCCGCCTCCAGCGGCTCGATCGCCTCCAGCGACTCGCGCGCCTGGCGCGACTTCGTGTTGAGCGCGCGCGGGAAGAGCTGCGAGCCGCGGCGCCCGGTCATCGGGTTCCAGGTGCAGATCGCGTCGCCGACGAACAGCGCCCCGTGCGCTGGGAAGTGAAGGGCGACGTGGCCGGGAGTGTGCCCGGGGGTGGGAATCACGGTGGGATGGCCGGGGACGTCCACCTCGGCCCCCTCGGCGTAGGTGACGACCTCTGCGATCGCCCTCGGCTTGACCCCGTTCAAGCTCAGGTGCCAGAAGAGCCGGTAGGCGGTCGGGTGCAGCAGGTGGGGGAAGAAGCTGCCGTCGGTCTTCTTCGGCTTCGGCTTCAGCGAAGTCGCCTCGTCGTCCGGGTGCACGTAAACCGGGATGCCAAGCTCGGCGCGCAGCTCCTCGGCGACGCCGATGTGGTCGCCGTCGGAGTGGGTGAGGACGATTGCCCTGATCTCGGAGGCGGGGCGGCCGAGCAGCTCCAGGCCCGGCTCGAGCTGGTCGCGGTACTTCGGGCATCCGGTGTCGACGACCGTGACCCCGCCCGGGTCGGCGACCAGGTACCAGTTGACCATCGGCGTACCGAGGCGGACGACGCCCTCGGCGAGCTTGGCGGGAGCCGCGACGCCCTCGGCGAGGTTCGGGGTGTCCGGCATGCGCGCAGCCTACTCCCGGCCGGCCAGAAGGATCTCGGCCAGCCCGATGTCCTCGGCCGTGGTCACCTTGAGGTTCGTGGCGGGGGCGGGATGGATCGCGATCCGGCCCCCGGCGCGTTCCAGCAGCATCGCGTCGTCGGTCGCGGTGGCGGGATCCCCCTCGGCCAGCGCCGCCCGCAGAGCCCCGGTCCGAAATGCCTGCGGCGTCTGCGCCGCCCACAGTCCGGCCCGCTCCTCGGTCGCGGTGATCAGCAGGTCCTCGGAGGCGCGCTTCACCGTGTCGGTGAGCGGCGCCGCCGCGATCAGCCCATCGAGATCCTCCCTGGAGGCGAGGCTCTCGATCACCGCATCGATCAGATCCGCGGTCACCAGGGGCCGTGCCGCGTCGTGGACGACCACCAGCTCGGTCTCCACCAGCTCGATCGCCGCAGCCACCGACTCGGAACGGGTCGCGCCGCCCGGGAGCACCGTGACCCCGGAGCCCCAGCGCGCCGTTTCCTCCTCGCCGGACGGAACCGCAACGACCACCGGACCGACCGAGGCCGCGGCGCGAAACGCGGCCAGAGACCAGGCGAGCATCTCCCTGCCGGCGAGGCGCACGAATGCCTTTGCCCTGCCGGCCCCGAGCCTCTGCCCGGAGCCGGCGGCGGCTATCAGCGCGGTCGCCTCAGACGGTCGCGCGTGCGGCGAAGCGCTCCTCCAGCAGCGTGTCGAGGAACTCCTCCGCCCCGTCCTCGTCCTTGTCGAGCGCGTACATGAACTCCGAGGCGAGGATCTTCTTTGCCCGCGTGTACATCTGCTTCTCGCCGGTGGAGAGGCCCTTCTCCATCTCCCGCAGGGCGAGGTTGCGGACGACCTCGGCCAGCTCGAAGACGTCGCCGGTCTTGATCTTCTCGCGGTTGTACTTGAACCGCCGGTTCCAGTTCTTCGGCATGTCCGACACCTCGTCGGTGAGGACGCCCATCACCTTCTTGATCTCGTCCTCGTCGATGACGCGCCGCAGGCCGGCGATGCCGGCGTTCTCGCAGGGGACCATCACGGTCAGGTCGTTATGGAGGATCTTGATCGTCAGGTAGTCGCGCTGCTCCCCCATCAGGTCCCTGCTCTCCCTCTTCAGCACTACACCGGCTCCGTGGTGGGGGTAGACGACGTTGTCGCCCTCCTCGAAATCGCAGGCGAGCTGGACGTCCTCCTCGAAACCGGCCTCCATCGCTTCCTCTAGCTCAGGAATAACTCTCTCCTTTCGTCGTGACGGCGCCCATCGCCGTCAGCTCTGCAGATATCTGTCGACCAGGTCGACCTCCTGAAGCCTCCTGAGGCCCTCGCGGATGTCCTTGGCCCTGTTCGGACCGACTCCGTCGGCTGCCTCGAGATCGGCGTCGGAGGCCGCCAGGACCTCCTCCAGCCCACCGAACTCGTGGATGATCTTCTGGACGACAAGCCTTGGAATGCGGGGGATCCGCCCGAGCACCCTGTAGCCGCGCGGTGCGACCGGGAAGTCGAGGGTGTTCATCTTGCGGTCGTAGCCGAGCAGCTCGGCGAGGCGGCCGAAGTCGAGCACGTCCTGGTGGGGGAGGTGGGCGAGGGTCTGCTGCACGGTGGCGAGGTTCTCCTCGGAGTCCTCGGCCGAGTAGTCGCGGACCAGCGCGGACTTGTCAGCGGCGACGCTGACCATCGTCTCCTCGAGCTGCATCTCGATCAGCCGGCCCTCGGTCCCGAGCTCGACGATGTAGCGCTCGACCTCGACCGCCATCCGGGTGACCAGCTCGGCCCGCTGGAGCACCGCCAGCACGTCGTAGAGGACCCCGCCGCCCTCGAACTCGAGCACGGTCAGCCTCGAGGAGACCTGGTCGAGCCGGGCCCTGTACTTATCGAGTGTCGCCAGGCCCTGGTTTGCCTTCGCCAGCACCGCGGGGATGTCCTGGAGGATGTACTTGGTGCCCTCGATGTAGAGCGAGACGACGTCGCGGCGCTGGGAGATCGCGATCACCAGCGCGGTCGTCTGCTTCGAGACGCGCTCCGCGGTGCGGTGTCGGGTCCCGGTCTCGGTCGAGAGGATGGTCGGGTCCGGCATCAGCTGCACGTTTGCCCAGGCGATCCGGGTCGCCTCCGAGTTGAGCACGATCGCCCCGTCCATCTTCGCCACCTGGTAGAGCAGCGCCGGTGTGTAGTCGACGTCGAGCCTGATCCCGCCCGAGAACATGAAGGAGATCTCCTCCGAGTCGCCGACCACGACCAGACCGCCGCTGCGGGCGTGGACGATGTTGTCGATCCCCTCCCTCAGCGCCGTACCGGGCGCGACCGTGTCGAGCGCCCGCAGCAGCCGAGGGTCCTGTCGTTCAGAAAGCTCGTGAAGCTCATCCCCGGGCAGCGACGACATCGCGACGATGATGGCAAACCATGATTCGCTGTGCGGCGCGACGAATCCCGTGTGGACAGGACGGGATTAGCTTTGTCAAGGAAGATGGAATTTGCGGTGATGCTGGTGCAGCTCGGGCTTCCCGGCGACGTGCGCCTCGGGGGCGTCGGGTTCGCGGACATAGGCCCAGGTGAGGATGGCGCCCAGGGCGAGCAGGCCGACCAGCACCCAGGTCGAGCCGGCCAGGGCGTCGGAGAAGGCGCTCACCCGGCCGGCGCCGTCGTCGAGCCGGCTCGCCTCCAGCGAGGCGAAGACGGCGCCGCTGACGGCGAGGCCGATCGCCCCGGCCAGCACCCGGTCCATCGCCAGCACCCCGGAGGCGATCCCCGCCTTCTCGGCCGGCATCGCCGCCATCGCCGCGGTCGACATCGGCGCGTAGACGAGGCCCAGGGCGATTCCGAAGAGCAGATAACCGGCGAGCAGCAGGGCGTAGGGGCTCTCGACCTTGATCCGGGTCAGGACGAGGGCGCCTCCGAGCCCGCAGAGCATGCCGGCGCTCATCAGCCCGCGGGCGCCGAAGCGGGCAATCAGTCGCCCCGAGAGCGGCGAGAAGAAGACCATCGGCAGGGTGATCGGGAGGATCAGCAGGCCGGCGGCGATCGCCGAGCGCCCCTGCACGTCCTGGAGGTACTGCGGTTGGTAGAACATCACCGTCCAGTAGGCGCCGACCAAGGCGAAGGCGGCGGCGCTGGCGCCGAAGTAGGGGCCGTTGCGAAACAGCGAGAAGTCGACGATCGGGTTGGCGACCCGGTGCTCGATCACCCAGAAGGCCGCGAGGCAGAGCAGGCCGGCGCCGAACAGGCCGAGGGTGGCGGGAGAGTCCCAGCCCCAGCGCTGGGACTCGACGATCGCCAGCACGGCGGCGACCAAGCCCAGGGTGAGGGCGGCGAGCCCGGGATAGTCGATCGTGTCGCCCGCGCCAGGATCGGTGGACTCGCGCGCCACCCTCGCCATGATCAGAAACCCGATCGCCGCCACGGGCAGGTTGATCCAGAAGATCACCCGCCAGTCGAGCGAGACCAGGACCCCGCCGAGCAGCGGCCCGACCGCCAGCGCCACGGCTGAGACCCCCGCCCAGATGCCCAAAGCCCGCGGCTGCTCGGAGCGGGGGAAGGCGTCGCAGACGATCGCCAGCGAGAGCGGCAGCATCGCCGCCGCGCCGAGCCCCTGGACGACGCGGCCCGCGACCAGCATCGCCTCCCCGGTAGCAGCGCCCGAGAGGACCGACCCGGCGGCGAAGGCGACGGTGCCGGCGAGGAAGACCGCCTTGCGCCCGAACATGTCGCCGAGCCGCCCGGCGGTGACGACGAAAACCGAGATCACCAGCAGGTAGGCGTTCATCACCCACTGCAGGCCGGTCGAGCTGGCGCCGATGTCGTGCTTGATCGAGGACAGCGCCAGGGCGACCACGGTCGAGTCCAGCATCAGCAGGAAGAGGCCGAAGCAGGCCCCCGCCAAGGTCCACCACGGCCGGGTCTGATCGTCGACGCGGAGCATCCCTCAGGCGGCGTTGCGCAGATCGGCGCCGCCGCCCTCGCTCCTGCCCGGCATCGCCGCCCGCAGCGCCGCTGTCAGGTCGGGCCGGCCCTCGAGTCCCTCGATCCGCTCGGCCGAGCGCGGCCCGATCACCGGGTTGAGCCCGAACTTGGCGGCCTCGGCGACACGACTCTCTGGGTGGCCGACATAGCGCAGCTCCCCGGTCAGCCCCAGCTCGCCGAAGGCCGCCAGCGGCTTGCCGCCGTCACCGAGCAGCGGTTCGCCGCGCTGCGCTGAGGCGACCGCCATCGCCACCGCCAGGTCGGCCCCGGGCTCGTCGACCCGGACGCCGCCGGCGACGCTGACGAAGACGTCGGAGCCGGAAAGGGGCAGCCTGGCGTGGCGGGAGAGGACGGCGAGGACGAGGCTGAGCCGGTTGCGATCGATCCCGTTGGCCATCCGCCGCGGAGTCTCCAGCTCGCTGCGGGCGACCAGCGCCTGAACCTCGACCAGCACCGGCCGCGAGCCCTCCATCGCCGGCAGCACGACCGAACCCGGGGCTTTGGTCGCATCCTCGACGAAGCGCGCCGAGGGATCGGCGACCTCGCTCAGGCCGCCGGAGCGCATCTCGAAGACCCCGACCTCGCTGGTCGCGCCGAATCGGTTCTTCAGCGCCCGCAGGGTGCGGTAGGTGCGCTCGCGCTCCCCCTCGAACTGAAGCACGCAGTCGACCAGATGCTCGAGCACCCGTGGGCCGGCGAGGCTGCCCTCCTTGGTCACGTGACCGACCAGGAAAAGGGCGATGTCGGAGCGCTTGGCGACTTCGGCCAGCGCCGTCGCCGCCTCGCGGACCTGGCCGACCGAACCCGGGGCGCCACTCATCTCGGCGCTGTGGAGGGTCTGGATCGAGTCGATCACGCAGGCCGCCGGGCGCTCGGCCTCGAGTGCCGCCAGCACCCGCTCGAGCGAGGTTTCGGCGAGCGCCGGGACGCGCAGCGCGGCCGCGCCGAGTCGCTCGGCCCGCAGCCGCACCTGGGCCGTCGATTCCTCGCCCGAGACATAGAGGGTCTCGGCCCCTGACGCGGCGAGGTTGGCAAGCGCCATCCCGGTCAGGGTGCTCTTGCCGATCCCCGGCGGCCCGCCGAGCAGGACCAGCGAGCCGGGGACGAGCCCGCCGCCGAGAACCCGGTCGAGCTCGCCGATCCCGGTCTCCAGCCGCGCCGCCCCGGATGCCTCGACCTCGGCGAGCGGGATCGGCCTGGGTGCCGAGGCCACTCGCCCGCCGCCGCCGCCGCGGCCCGCGCCGCGAGCTCCCGCGCCGGGGCGCACCTCGACCAGCGTGTTCCATTCCGAGCACCCCGGGCAGCGCCCCGCCCACCTCAGCGAGACGTGGCCGCACTCCTGGCAGGTGTAGCTGGGGGCGGACCGAGCCATCCCTTCACCCTAGGCCGACGCCCCGACGCATTCGCCCCACGGCCCAACTCGAGCCGAGTGTTACCCGGAGGGCGCAATGCGGGCTCTACGTCACACTCGGCCCGGGGGAGGGGGCGAGGTCGCGGAGGGGGTCGATCCCCCAGCGGCGCCCGGCCTCGTCCAACTCGGCGCTGAGGGCCCAGCGGTCGGCGAGCTCTTCGCCCCGGTGCTCGGGGTTGGCGCCCTTCAGCGCCATGCAGCCCGCGTTGTCGCCGATCTCGCGGATCGCGGCGACGTCCTCGGGGCCGAGGCGCTTCTCGGCCGGGAGCGCGGCGAGCTCGGCGCGCTTCTCCTCGATCGGCCGCGCCCCCTCCCCGGCCTCCTGGATCACGGTCGGCACCACGCAGGAGACGGCCGGGTGGGCGAGGTTCCATTGGCAGGCGAGCTGGATCGGGGTCAGCCCGCCGGCTTCGGCGAAGGGCAGCATCCGCTCCAGCTTCTCGAGGCCGGCCTCGATCCAGCCCTCGGGTCGGAAGGAGCGATGATCGCCGCGCCGCAGCTCCGTCCCGGCCTGCAAGTCGCCCCAGAAGATCCCCCCGTAGTCGACCACGCGGGTGATCACCTCGACCCCGGCCCGGGCGGCGGCATCGAGGCATAGCTCGCCCGGCCAGGGCTCCAGCGGGTTGAGGATGATCATCGCCCAATCGATCCGCTCGCCGAACCGCTCCAGGCAGGAGATCAGGTCGAGGGTGAAGCCGTTGGCCGGTCCCGGCGCCACCCCGATCAGCCTGGTCAGGCCCGCCTCGCGCAGCGCCTCCATCCCGTCCCAGACGGCCTCGCTCTGATAGCCGGTGCGGTCGGGGTTGTGCAGCATCAGCAGGTCGAACCGCTCGGCGCCGAGCCGCTCGAGGCTGCGCTCGGTCGCCATCCGCAGGTAGGCGACGTACTCGCCGGGGCCGCGCAGCCGCGGGTCGGTGAAGCGCGGGAAACCCCGGGGGCCGTCCCGCTCGCCCTCGTAGAAGTCGTGCCCGATCGCCCCCGCCAGGCAGTAGCCGTCGCGATCGACCCCGGCCAGCCCCCGCCCCAGCAGGCTGTCCGCTTCGCCCTGGCCGTAGACGTCGGCGGTGAGCACCGTGTCGATCCCGGCTCCGGGGCGCAGCAGGTCGACCAGCCGCGGCTCGGCGATCTCCTCGCCAAAGTGCATGAAGCGCCCGCCGCTCCATGTCCCAACCGCGGTCCTTCCCGGGTTTCTCATCGAGCCCGGAACGCTAGCGAGCGACGGTGCCGGGGGACTCAGCCGATCCCGATGTACCAGGCGCCGAACACCAGCCCAAAGAGGCCGAAGGCCGGAATCAGCACCGTGCGGAAGAGCGGATCGACCAGCCGCCGGGTCAGCAGCCAGGCGAATCCCGTGGTGCAGATCGTCATCGAGAGGACCGACATCGGCGCGAAAGCGGCGAGGGCGGCCGCCGCCTCGAGCTTGGTCGGCAGCGCGGCGATCAGCAGCAGGACGACCGCGCCGGTGCCGGCGAGACCGTGCAGGAGCCCGATCCCCAGCGCCTGCTGCGGGGTGCGGACCCGGCGGTGGCCATGCTCGGGATCGGGGCCCCGGTAGAGGTGTCGGTGGCCCCCGCTGGTCGCATCCGGCCGGTGGCCGTGCAACCCGGAGCGGTAGTCGCCGCGCGCCCACTTGACCACGATGCGCAGCGCCAGCAGCAGGATCACCACCCCGACCGCCGTCTCGGCTCCCCGCTCCAGCCATCCCGGCAGGTCGGACTTGAGCAGGATCAGCGGGACCCCCAGTGCCAGCAGCGCGGTCGCGTGACCCGTCCCCCACCAGGCGCCGAGCCTCGCCGCGCCGCGGATGTCGCCGCGGTCGGCGGCGACCAGCGAAGTGACCGCGACCAGGTGGTCGGGATCGGAGGCGTGGCGAAGCCCCAGCGCCAGGGCGATCAGCATCGCGACCAGGAATGAGCTGCCCGCGAACAGGCCTTCCAGGGAGGCGTCGAGCTGCTCGACCGGGGTGAAGAGGAACTGGAAGTCCATCAGCCTGCCCTCCCGGCGCAGTCTGGACAGACCCCGACCATCGGGAAGTGGGCGAAGGTCACCTCGTAGCCGAGGCGCTCACCAATCTCGGCCCTGATCAGATCGAGAGCCGCCGCCGGCACCTCCTGGAGGTCGCCGCAATGCTCGCAGGCGAGGAGCCCCCGCTCGACTCCGTCGGCGAGCTGGTAGCGCCCTGGGGCGTGACCGGCGTGGAAGTGGCGGACCAGGCCAAGCCGCTCGAGGGTCTCGAGGCAGCGGTAGACGGAGGCCAGGTCGACGGGGACCGCGCCGCGATCGGGCCCGGCCGCGATCTGCTCCGCGGACAGCGGCATCTCGGCCGAGAACAGGGTCGCGACCACCGCCCGCCGCGCGGTCGAAACGCGCAATCCCTCCCCGCGGAGGGCGTTGAGAACGGCCTCCGGGCTCCTCGCATCGGCAATCGGCGCAGCGCAGGCCACGGTCATCCCCGAACCTCCATCCGATTCGTCGTTTCCCTTGCACGGGCCCCGCTCGGGAAGCGGTGATCGCGTGCTCTGCCTGGGTAAACGCGGCCGCTCACCGATCGGATCAATCGACCGCGGGAATCGCGGACGCGGCTCATCTCGGCACCACCTCAGCCGAGCTGCGGGATCGCCCGCAGCGTGATCAGGGTGCCCGCGAGGACGATCAGCGACGCGGAGATCGCCGGGAGCGCCCCGGCGAAGCGGGCGCCGAGGAGCCGGCGCTCGGGCCGCAGCCGCTCAATCACCCTGCCGCCGTAGAGCACCGCGAGTCCGACTCCGGTCAGGGTCGCGGCGAGGCCGACGCTGAAGGCGAGGATCAGGACCATCCCGAGGCCGACCCTGTGCTGGGAGATCGCGGCGATCAGGACGACGAGCGCCGAGGGGCAGGGGACCGCGCCTCCCGAGACACCGAGGGCGAGCAGCCCGCGCATCGTGATCGGGCCCTCCGGAGGTGCGTGAGAGTGATCGTGGGAGTGGGAGTGCGAGTGGCCGTGATCATGTCGACGCAGCGAACGCCAGCGCAGGAACCGCGAGCGCATCACCGCGAACCCGACCACGATCACGCTCACCCCGGAAGCGATCCCGAGCCATGGATAGAGGTCCTCGGGCAACACGTATTGGGAGGCGAACAGGGTGATCAGGCCGAGGGCGAAGACCGCGAAGGTGTGGGTGATGGTGACCGTCACTCCGAGGATCGCGGCATGCCTCGGAGTGCCTCGGCTGCCGACCAGGTAGGCGGCGACCATCGACTTCCCGTGACCCGGAGAGAGGGCGTGGAGTGCCCCCCATCCGGCGGCCGCGGCGAGCAGCAGGAGGACCAGCCAGCCGTGCGTGTTGCCGCCGGCGAGCGCCCCCGCGAAGCCGTCCTGGGCGCGGTCGGTGGTCGCGGCGCCGCCGTCGGGCGCATCCGGGGCTGACACCCGTCCCTCGCCCGGACTGACGGCGAAGCTCGCCGTGTGCAGATCGGGCGGGCTCTGCAGGAGATCGACCGGGTAGGCGCGCAGCCCGTCGGTCGGATCGCTGGAGGGCACGCTCGAGCGCACGTCGGTCCCCTCCCCCGGCAACACCTGGATCGCCTTCCAGCCGACCCGGGCGGCGTAGGTCTCGTCGTCGAATCCGACCCGCCCGGCAGTGGCGGGGAGGGCGGCGGAGAAGTCGGCCTCGACCCGGGTCAGCCGGAGCCCGGCCTGGCCCGCGGGGAAGCTGAGGGAGGCATCCGACGGGGCGCCGAATGCGAGCCGGCGCCCCCCCTCGCTGAGCTTCAGGCCCGAGCCGATCTCGCCCAGCTTCTGGGTGAGCAGCGATCCTCGCTCACCTCCGTCGATCCGCCCGTCGCCGTCCCGATCGAAGCTCTGGATCTCCTGGAAGGTCGGGATCTCGGCCTGGTCGAGGATGTAGTGGACCTCGACCCGGCCCTTCGAGATCCTCACCTGGCTCAGGTGGTTGATCGTGAAGTTGCCGAGCGGATGGGCCGAGGCCCCGGCCGGCCCGAGCAGGGCCGAGGCGAGCAGGCAGGCGCCCAGCAGCGATGCCAGGATTCGGCGCCGGCTCACCCCAGCCCCTCCAAGGCCCTCCGCGCCCGCGGCGCGTAAAGCGCGCTGAACCGCGGGCTCTGGGCGAGGAGCGCCGAGAGGCGGGCCCGCGCCATCGCCGGGAGCCCGGCGCGCTCGGCGACGATCCCGGCGTGGTAGAGGAAGGAGGGATCGCGCGAGCCGAGGCGCATCGCGGCGCGGGAAAAGCCGAGCGCCTCCGCATCGCGCCCGGCCCGGCTCAGGGCCCAGGAGAGCGCGTCGGCGGAGCGCACGCTGGGCGCCTCGCTCCAGGCGCGCCTGCCCAGCTCGACCGCGCGGGAGGCGCTGCCGTGGTTGGCCTCGAACAGGGCCAGATCGACGTCGGTGTTTACGCCGTTGGCCCGCAGCAGCCGCACCTCGGCTCCGACCAGGGCGTAGTCGCGCCGGGCCGCCTCCGCCATCCCGGCGGCCTCCTCGGTCTCGCCGAGGCCGATCACGTACTCGGGCAGCGGGATCCTCGCCACCGCACCGCGGTAGCGGGCGATCGCGGTCGCGAACTCGCCGCGCGCGGCCTCGATCCGGGCCAGGCCCGCCGCGGCGGCCGGGTAGCCGGGGTCGCGGGCGAGCACCGAGCGATAGGAGCTCCCCGCAGCCCCATACCTGCCGGCGTCGAGCTGCAGCGTGCCGATCAGGGTGCCGACGAAGCTGTAGTTCTCGCGGCTCTCGCCGCCGGCCGAGAGAGCCAACCGCATCGCCGCCAGCGCTCCCGGCAGGTCCCCGTGCAGCTCGCGGAAATAGGAGATCCGGGCGTAGGAGGAGAGCTCCGGCTCGAGGTCGACCCAGCGCTGCAGGGTCCGCTCGGCGGCGGCGTAGCGGCCGAGCTCGATCTGGGCGTCGGCGATCACGCCGTAGTTGCGGGCCACCGAGGGATTGATCTCGCGGGCGCGCTCGCCGAGTGCGAGGCCCTGGCGGAAGTCGTGGCGCGAGAGGGCCAAGGATCCGAGGCCGCTGGTCGCGGTGAAGCTCGAGGGGTCGACCCGCAGGGCTCGCCGCAGGACTCCCTCAGCCTTCGCGTAGAGGGTCGGGTCGCCGGTCTCGCGCACCCTCTGCAGGTAGGAGAGCCCGAGGTCGGCGTAATTCTCGGCGCCATCGGCACCGGCGCGGATCTGGGTCTGAAGCGATGCGATCCGCTGCTCGGTGGTCGCACCCGGCAGCTGACCGGCCCGGGCGACCTCGCCGTTCCCGGCGAGGACCGTCGGCGGCGTGCCCGAGGAGCTGAGCGCCCGCATCACCGCGAAGACGGCGACGAAGCTGAGCAGGGCGGCGGCGATTCGCCTGGTGATTCGGTGGTTTTCCAACGCCATGGGTCTGATCGGCCTTCGTTCGGGTGTGGACGGAGCGGGCGAGGAGGGGGCCGCGCCAGGCGGCCCCCTCCATCCCAATCCCCGGCTAGCGCCTGCGGGCGCTCTGGACGCGCCCTCCGACGACGCCGATCGCGATCAGCGCCGCGCAGCCGGCCGCGATCAGCACCCAGAGGGCGGCGTCGCTGCCGCTCCCGGGGTGACCGTAGCCGGAGAGCGAGCCGCTCACCGTCGGGTGACTCGCGCCCCTCTCAGAGGAAACGAGCACCGTGTCGGGGCCGCTCGGCCCGCCGGACGTCTTCAGCTGCGAGCCGTAGCCGGCAGCCGGGTTCGCGCCCGGGCGAGGCGGCGCCACATAGGGGAACGAGGTGAGGAACGGAACGTTGTTCTGATCCACACCGTCCCCGAGCGGGACGCTGTTCCCCTTCAGGGCACCGGCGACGACCTGCAGGTCGATGTCGACCACGTCGTCGGTCAGTCGCCGCCCATTCGGGTAGCCGGCCGTGTCCCCGGCAAGCGCGCCGAGGCGCTTCGGGTTGGCCGCCGGCGGCGTGCCCAGGTTGATCTTCAGGGTGTCGGTCGCGTTCTTGCCGGCCTTGCCGGGGAACGCGTTGACACCGGGCAGACCCTGGAGCACCGCCTGGACGATGTCCGTGCGGCCGTTCTCGGGGGCGCCGATGTTGAACAGCGCGTTCAGCACCGCCGCCAGCTCCGGCTTGACCACGTACTTCCCGTAGAGGGCTGCGTCGCGATCGGGGGTGGTCCGGTTGAACCGGTCCTTCTGCCCGAGCGGGATCACGACCTCGTTGACCAGCGGGTTGCCGAGCCTGGAGATCTGGCGGTAGCGACTGTGCCTGTGCCCCCGCCGCGCGACCTTCAGGGTGCGGCGCTCGGTCGTCGACCAGACGCCGACCACCGCGTTGTGGGCGCCAGGACCGGCGACCGACTTGCCGTTGCGGGTGACCTTGCTCTCCGGCACCTGGAGCACGGTCGAATGGACCGCGTAGCCGGCGAGGTCATCGACCCCACCGCCCATGTTTCCGAGGCCCGCGCCCGTCAGGTTGACCGTGTCGAAGATCCGCCCGAGACTTGCGTAGAACGGATCGTCGCGCTGGCCGGCGAACACCTTGACCCCGCCAGGCAGGGTCCTGACCGCCTGCATCGCGGTCGCCTCGTAGTTGGGCGTCGTCTTCGGCCCGACATTGTTGGGCGGCGTCGGCAGTCCCTTGCCGAGCACCTTGCGCGAAACGACCTTGCCGTGGCGCAACTTCTCACGGGTCAGGTTGTAACGCTGGATCACGTTGAGATCCGGATCGGCCAGGGACGTGACTGGGCCCCCGAGGCCGTAGAGGAACGAATTCTTGTTGCGGACCTTGGTCCTGAAGTCGAACAGGTAGCGGATGTCGGCGACGCCGTCCCCGTTGTTGTCGACGTTCAGGTAGTAGTGGGCGCTGTCGTCGAACCGGTAGAAGTTCGGGCCCCCCGCGGGGTCCTCGAACGGGATCCAGTTGGCGACGATCGTCAGCTTGCCCGGTGCGTCATCAGCGGTGAACGCATAGACGTCCGTGTTGTCTCCGGTCGGATCCATCGAGATCAGCGGGGCCTCGCGGTGCGAGGATCCGGAGCTCAGCGGCACTGCGATCGCCAGGGCCGCAAAGGCCGCGGCGAGTGCGAGCTTCTTCATGCTTCCTCCTTGGGGCGGTGACGGGCTCTGGACCGCCGGGCCGGACCGCCTTGCCGGACCTCAGCATGCCCGTCCTAGCGGCCGCGGTGCAGGTCCGGATCAGTAAAAAGACCTGCAAGTCAGCAGGTTCTGCGAAAGCCTCGCAGGTGCGAAGCGCTCGCGACTAGGAGGCGCTACTCGGCGGTGCCGGCGGCGTCGCCGCCATCGCCCGCAGGAGGTGAAGGCTTGCCGCCCTCGTCGTCCGCGGGCTTCTTGCCGGCGCCGACGCCCACCGTCTCCGGCTCGGGCTTCGCCTTCGGCTCGGCCTTCTTGCGCGGCTTGCGCGGCTTCACAATGGTGATGCTCAGCGGGCGGTCCTCGTCGTCGCCGCTGCTGTCGCGGTCGACCATCACGGTCGAGCCGGCGGTCATGTCGCCCTGCTTCAGCACTTCGTCGGCGAGCGGGTCCTCGATATAGCGCTGGATCGCCCGGCGTAGCGGGCGGGCGCCCATCGAGGGGTCCCAGCCCTTTTCCACCAGCAGGTCCTTTGCGTCCTCGGTCAACTCGAGCTGGAGCTCGTGCTCCGCGACCTGCACCTGGACGCGGCCGATCATCAGGTCGACGATCACCTTGACCTCGTCCTTGGAGAGCTTGTGGAAGACGATCACCTCGTCGATCCGGTTGAGGAACTCGGGCCGGAAGACCTTCTTCAGGTCGCTCATGATCCGGTTCTTCATGTCGTCGTAGGACATCCCGGTCTCATCGGCGACGG
>JBBRHQ010000042.1:0-14391 GCA_038222365.1 Solirubrobacterales bacterium | reverse complement strand
GCCCGGCTGCGATCTTCACATGCTTGGTGCGGGTCGCCTTGGCGCCGTGGCGCTTCAGGTAGGCCGAGGCCGCGATCTTGCACCTAGCGTGAACTCGCTTCGGGCACTTCAGCCGGACGACGATGCGGTTGCCCTTCAGCTTCGCCCGGTGAGGACGGGAATTGAGAATCAGGATCCTCAACTGGTTCGAGGTGACGTGACTGCTGCCGCCGCCACCGCCATTTCCGCCACCATTGCCCCCGCCGCGCTGACCGCGGGCGAGCAGGACGACGTTGTCATAGTCGGCCGAGCCGCCCGGGAGCACCGTCGCACCCGTACTGTAAGTGGTGGCGATCCTGATTCGGTATCGGCGGCCGATCTTCAGCGCGCCGGCGCCGAGGTTGGTGGTCTTGGCGGTCCACGAGTCGGCCCCTTCCAGCGTCCTCGGGGCGATGACCTCGATCAACTGCTTGGTCGCCGCGTCCTGGAGCTCCACCTCATAGGTGGCGGAGTTGCCGGACACCGCGAGCAGCTGTCCGACGTTCGAGCGCCGTCTGAGCGCAAGGGAGAGGTGCTTCGGCACCGCTCCCGCCGCGCCGCGATAGGTGAACGCTGGACTGGTCAGGATGCCCTTCGAGGTCGCGCCGACCCCGAGAAGGGCGCCGAGCCCTGTGCGCAGGTACCCGTTCCCGCCCGACTGCTGGTGCGAGTTGGCGACGACCGGACAGAGCAGCACCGGCACGCAGAGTCCGGCGGAGCTCGTCGAGTAGGTCCATCCACCCCCTCCGCCGTCGAATGTTCGCCCGGTCGGGTTCGGTACGTACCTACTGCTGGGAGCAGCGGCCTGGGAGATCGCAGGCAGTAGGACGATCGCTGTCAGCGACAGCAGCACGGCCCCGATCAGTCGGTTTTTCAATGCGTGCATCTGAGTTCTCCTCTGGCTAAGACGGCCGGTGCTTCTTCCCTGGCTCACGCAAACGGTGATTCCCCGCCAGAGCCGACCCCAATGGGTGGGCCGGCCGGCCTCGTTGACCCACATACCCAATCGGCAGAAATGCCCAATCCTTGATGGACACAACGTCGAACGGGCGTCTGGACCAACGTCCGAGGCGAGTCTCAGCTCATTCGACACGCAGCGCGAGTGCGCTCCCCCCAGGTGTCGCCAGAAATCCGCTTGTTTGACACTTGGCCACTTTGGGAAGGTGTGTGTTCCGACGCCAACCGAAAGAAGGAGAGAACTGTGACGATCGTCGGAATCCTGGTGGTGATCATCCTCATCCTGTTTGCCATCTACCTATTCCAGCGGGTCCGCTAGCGCCAGGGGTCGGCGCCACCGACCGGCCCCGCCGCCTCAGGATGCTTGGGGCGCGCGGGCGCCGTCGCGTACCGAGCCTCGCGGGCTCGTTTCTCCCTGAGCGTCTGGAATACCGTCACGGCGACAGCGAGGATCACTACGGCGACGGCGATGAAGAAGAGAGCCATCGTCCCACGCCTTAACTCTTCGCGGCGCGGGTACGCGCCGCCTTCTTGGCCGTTTTGCTGCGCGTCTTGGCCTTCTGCTTGCGAGTGCGAGCCGCCTTCTTCGCCGCCGCCTTGCGCTTTGCAGGGCCGCCACTGATCCGATCCTGTATCTCGGCGACCGCGCCGCTGAGATCGGCCGACACCTTTCGGGCCGCCTTCGGCGCGGCCTTGCCGCCGGCGCTGACCGCCTCGGCGACGCTCTTGGCGTGCGCCTTTCTCACCCCGAGGTCGCGCATCCGCTTGAACATCTGCTTGTCCATTTTCTTCGCCTTAGCCATGAGGCCGAACTACCCGACGCGACGGAGCCCGAAACTCCGCAGCGGTCGTCGGGCCGGTTGCATGACCACTACGAGAAGGAAGCCTTGCTCGAGCTTGGCCGCGGCCCCTGACCGAGCCCGCTTCACCCGGCCAGCAGGCGCGGTCGCCGAGCAGGTAGATGATCGCCGGAATCAGCGGGGCCCGGACGACGAAGGCGTCGAGGATCACGCCGATCGCGACCGTGGCACCGATTTGGACCAGCTCGCCGAGCGGCAGTCAGCTTGGCGAAGGTCCCGGCCAGGATCAAACTGGGCCCCGGTCACCACTCCGTCGGTGTGCCCGAGGGCTAGGAGGATGCCCTCCCGAGTGCCGGCGCTCGCGGCAGGCCCCTGCCTCGAAGCGGTCAGCCCTGGGTCTGCGGATGGGCGAACCAGGGAGCTCCCTTGATGCGCAGCCGCAGCGCCTGGGCATAGATGCGGGCGAGTGTGGCGATCGTCGCCGGGGGATAGGTGAGCGGCAGCCTGCTCATCAGGCGGCGATTGATCTCGCGACGGCGCAGGACGAGCGAAGCCTCGAAGACCGGCTCTCCTGCCTCGATGTTGCGGAGGCCGAGTCGCAGGGACTCGCCGGGCGGGTTGGTCCACCACTCGTAATGCTGTTCGGTGCCCAGGAAGGGGGAGACGTGCATCCGCTTCTCCACCCTGCCGCTGACCGTCCCGTCGGCGCCGGGGGTGCCCGCCAGCGCGTCGAGAACGTATGCGTGCCGCTCGCCCCATGGGGTGTTTGTGACCTCGGCGACGACCGCGTCGAGCTCGCCCGAGGGCCGGTGGCAGAAGACGAAGCTGACCGGATTGAAGGCGACGCCCAGGTAGGAGGGCTGGGCGAGCAGTCTGATCGGCCCCTCGGGCCGCCGGCCGAGCCGCTGCGAGAGGAGCCCGCCGACCGCCTCGCGTAGCGGCACCGCGGCGTCGCCGAGGAAGCTCTCCCGGCGGACCCGTGCAAACGCCGGGCGGCGGGCCGACCAGAGGGGGTGGGGGTCGAGCACCTCGGGCAGCTCGGCGAGGTCGAGCAGGGGCATGAAGATCCGGTAGCGGAAGTCGTGGCGGAGCGGCCGCAGGCGGCGATGGCTCACCCAACCCTCATAGATGGCGGAAGCCGGGGTCATGCTGCCAGTGGCAAGCGGTCCGGCTCGGGCACGCCGATCGGGAGCCGCAGCGGCGCCGCCGGCGCCTCGGCTTCGCCGGCGCCGAGTGGGCCACGGCCGCCGAGCGCCTCGGAGACCCGCAGGGCGGACCAGACGCCGTCCTCGTGGAAGCCCCAGCGCCAGTAGGCGCCGCAGTAATGGGTTCGGCGCCGGCCACTGATCTCGTTCCAGCGGCTCTGTGCGGCCACCCCGGCGCGGGTGTAGACGGGGTGGGAGTACTCGAAGCGGCGGATAACCCGGGAGGGGTCGATCGCCTCGCTTCGGTTCAGGGTGACGAGGAAGCTCTCCTCGGAGCGCAGCGACTGAAGCCGGTTCATGTCGTAGGTGATCGTGGTGCGACCGGCGGGCTGCTCGCTGAGGTGGTAGTTCCAGCTCGCCCGGGCCGCTCGACGGCGCGGCAGCAGCCGTGGGTCGCTGTGCAGCACGGTCTCGTTCGACTGATAGGGGATCGCCCCCAGCACCTCTCCCTCGGCCCGGCTCGGGTCGGTCAGCATCCGGAGCGCCTGATCGGAGTGGACCGCGAGGACCAGCTGGTCGAATCGTTCCGAGCCCTGCTCGAGCAGCAGCCGGATGCCACCCGGATCACGCTCGATCCGCCGCACCGGCGTGCGCAGGTGAAGTCGATCTGCGAACCGCCGGACCAGCGCCTCGACATAGCGCTTCGATCCTCCCGAGACGCTGCGCCAGCGCGGCCGGCCCCGGAGCTGGAGCGCGCCGTGGTTGGCGAAGAACTCGGCCATGAAGCTGGCCGGGAAGGACCACAGCTCGGCCGGGTCGGCCGACCAGATCGCCGACACCTGGGGGACGATCAGTCGCTCGACGAAGTAGGGGGAGTAACGGCGCTGGGAGAGGAAATCGCCCATCGAGGGGCCGGCGCCGTTCTGGCCGACCAGCTCCCGGGCCTCGCGGTTGAAGCGGACCAGATCGGCGAGCATGCGATGAAACCTGGGGTCGACGGCATGTGCGGGGCGGGCAAACAACCCGAGAGGCCGGCTCGACCACTCGAAGCCGCCCGCCCCGTCGGAGACCGAGAAGCTCATCTCGGCCGGCTGGGTGGCGACGCCGAGCTCGGCGAAGAGGCGGTCGAGGTTCTGGTAGTTGCGGTCGTTGAGGACGACGAAGCCGGTGTCGACGTCCCAGCGGCCGGCATCGGACTCGACCGGGATCGTGTTGGCATGGCCACCGGCGTGGGAGTCGGCCTCGAACAGGTGGACGTCGTGACCGGCCCCGAGCAGCTCGTGAGTGGCGACCAGGCCCGATACGCCGGCACCGACCACGGCGATCCGCATCGCGCCATCGTGCTTGAGGCTCACGAGGCCGTCGCCTCCCGGGCCGCCGGCCTGTGCAGGGGGCCGATCAGCCGCGCCGCCATCCCGGCCCGCGCCCTCTCGCCGATCCGCGTGAACAGCACGCCGAGGAGAGGGTCGAGCAGGCGCAGCGCTCCGCGCAGGCGAAGGTCGGCCGCGTAGGTCACCGCGGTGCCGCCGTCGGCGTCGGCGAAGGTGATCTCGTCACGGGAGACGACGGTCCGGGTCTCGGCGACCAGCAGCAGGCGGCTGGGAGGGTCGACCACCTCGGCGCGATAGGTCAGCGGCACTTCGCGACCGAGGAACCGGGCAACCAGCTCGTACTCGGCGCCCGGATCTCCCGCCGCGCCACCGAGCAGGCGGGCCGAGCGCACGCCGGGATCCCACTCGGCCGCGGAGCGGAAGTCCGAGAGAAACTCGAAGACCGCCTCGCGGGCCTCTGGGGAAGTAACGGTCGCCTCATAACGTGCCATCGGTTCTCCTTGCTGCGTTTGGTGGGTCGGGTCGGATCAGGCGGGAGAGTGGACCGACGCCAGGGCTTCGTTGACGCTCGCTGCGCACTGATCCCAGAGCAGTGCTCGGTCCTCCGCGGACTCCCGGGTCCGCGGCAGGCGGTGGGTCGGGCGGCGCCGGCGGTCCTGCCAGAAGCGGCCGCTCGGCAGATCCCCGGCGGCGGCGGTTGCCAGCCAGACGATCGTGTCGGCGCCCTCCCGTTCGTCGCGGAGCAAAGGCTGGGAGAGCCGGTGAAAGCGCGGGAGTGAGCTCCGCAGCCCCGGCGTATCCACCCAACCCGGGTGCATCGAGGCGAAGAAGACGCCGCGATCGCCCTCACGCTCAGCCCACAGCTCGTTGAGCACCACCTCGGCTCGCTTGGAGTGGGCGTAGAAGGCTGTGCCGTCGAACACCCGGCGGTCGAGTTGCGCGTCGGTGCCGTCCAGCCGGGCCGTGTACATACCCCCCGAAGAGACGCCGATCACGCGCCCGTCGGGGCCCTGGCGAAGTAGGGGGAGGAGCAGCTCGGTGAGCACGAAGGGACCCAGGACGTTGGTCGCAAAAGTCCGCTCGATGCCCTGCGAATTGCGCTCGCGGCGCTCCAGCAGCGCCCCGGCGTTGTTGACCAGCACGGCCAGCTCCGCCTCGCGTGTGGCGAACTCTGCGACGAAGGCGCGCACCGCCTCGGGCTCGGAGAGATCGCAGAGCGCGAGCTCCAAAGAGCCGTCGTCTGCCGGCCTGCCGAGCCGCTCGGCGATCCGCGCCCGCGCTCGCTCGCCACGCTCTCGGTTTCGAACCAGCATGTGCACCCGTGCCCCCGCTCGGGCGAGGCCCTCGCAAGCCGCCTCGCCGATGCCCGAGCTGGCTCCTGTGACCAGCGCCCTGCGACCGCCCAGCTGACCGGCGACAGCGCTCTCCCAGCTCAATCCGCGCAGCCGGTAGCCGAAGTGACTGTACCCCGGCGCGACGGCCAGGTCGAGGCCGCTGTCGAGAGCGTGGACGACGGTACTTTTTGCTGTTTCCGCGAAAATGTTCAACCTCTGTTCAGAGTTCGTGTAGCCTACGCTAGCACAAGCACAGGCAATCTGTTCAGTCTTTGTCCAATGTCTACCCTCGAACCCGAGGCTCTGATTCGAATCGGCGAGATCAGCCGGCGCACCGGCGTGCGTCCCGATTCGATCCGGGCCTGGGAGCGGCGCTACGGTCTCCTCGATCCGCTGCGAAGCTCCGGCGGCTACCGCCTCTACTCGGCCACCGACGAGGCGGTCCTGCAAAGGATGCGAGAGCTCACCGGGCAGGGCCTCGCCGCCGCCGAGGCCGCGGAGATCGCTCGGACGACGGGCGGAAAGGGGACGCCGTCCTCTCCGGGGCACGGCGCTCTTGACCCATCGGTTCAGGCGAGCAGGCTGCGGCGTGCTCTCGAGGCGTTCGACGAGCCCGGCGCCGACGCGATCCTCGACGAGTCGCTCGCCGGGCTCTCGCTGGATCGCTTCGTCGAAGGCGTCGTCCTGGTCGCGATGGCCGAGATCGGTACCCGCTGGGAGAGCGGCGCGGTGACCGTGGCGCAAGAGCACTTCGCGTCGGCTCTCGTGCGGGGCCGGCTGCTCGGGCTCGCACGCGGCTGGGGAGCCGGCTCGGGGCCGCTGGCCGTGCTCGCCTGCATACCCGGCGAGCTCCACGACCTCGGGTTGATCAGCTTCGGCCTCTGCCTGCGGGAGAGAGGTTGGCGGATCCTCTATCTGGGCGCCGACACGCCGCCCGAAACGCTCGAGGAGACGATTGCGAGCACCCGCCCCGATTGGGTGATGCTCGCCGCCTCGCGGGGATATCGCCTCGGCGAGGCGACGGCCTCCCTGAGGCCGCTGGCCGAGATGGCTCGGGTGGGGATCGGCGGCGGGGGCATCGATTGGGCCGGCGCGCTCAACGGGATCACCCTGCTGCCGGGTGGGGCGGCTGAGGAAGCAGAGTCGCTCTCAGTTCGGATCGGCGCTTAGCAGCGCGCCCCTCGAAGCTCAAGGGAGGCCCGCCCGCCGCCGATTCTGGACGCGGATGCTGAAGACCGCTCGAAGACGCGATTCGGGGCTGATTCGCAACGCCAGGAATGTGGCGGTGCTGGTGATCGCCGGACTTCTGATCGCCGGCTGCGGGGGAGAGTCCAACCCGCCGGCGAGCGGGAAACCGGTCACCGGAAGCTACGTCGGCGAGACGAGCCAGGGCCTGCCGATCACCTTCGAGGTCAACCCGGGCTCGGTCAGCTCGGTCAGCTTCGCCTGGCGGGCCAGGTGCGCCGACGGTCAGGTCCACACCAACACGATCGCGCTCGAGGGCACCAGGATCCACTACGGCGTCTTCTCGCTTGGAGGGGTGCTAGAAACAGGAGGCATCGCGCACATCGACGGAAAGATCGAGGGCTCTAAGGCCTCCGGAGTGCTCTCCCGCAGCAGGGGAACCGCCTTCAGGACGAACTGCCGCGCCGCCGGTGTCACCTGGGAGGCGCGGGTCGATTCGGGCTCGGAGGGCGACGCGGTCTGAGCGCCACCGCGAGGACGGCGATCGCGGCGGCGGGAGCCTGCGCCGCGGCGCTGCTCGGATGCGGGGGAGGGGACGCCGGGGAGGCCGACCGCGGAGAGCCACCCACCGCCGCCGGGCCGCATCTGAGCGCCGCGCGGTGCAAGAGGCTGTTGGCCCTAGTGCGGTCGCGGACCGGCGGCGAAGCTCCGCTCAAGCTCGCCACATCAGGCTCGGCTCGCCTCTCTCAGTGCAGCTACTCCGCCCCGGGGGTTGTGGTCTCGGTCTCGCTCGACACCGCCTCGGACTCGCATCAGCGGTTCTCCAACCGGGTGGTGGAGGAGATCCAGTTCAGCGACAACGACCCGGCGCGGATCCCGCGCCCGGTCAAGGGCATCGGGGATCCGGGCTCGGAGAACGGCGGGGCGGTTTGGACCACCTCGTCCGCGCAGCTGCTGGCGATCAGGGGAAAGCGGCTGCTGATCGTCGACTTCTACGTCAGGGGCCTGCCCGACGGCCGGTTGCGGGATGGCGCCGCGGCGCTGGCCCGCCGCGCCTACGCGATCACCGACTAGTCGTCGGGGACGAGCCGGAACTCGTCGGCGAACTCCTCGAGCAGGTCGACGCCCTCCTGATTCCCGCCGCCTTCGCCTTCAAGGGCCGCGTAGAGCCGCTCGAAGAACTCGGCGGTGCGAAGAGCGGGCGTGACCTGCCAGCGCACCCGGGCCGGGACGTCCGCGGTCATCTGGTGAGGGGTCCCGGCGGGCACCGCGAAGCTCTCGCCCTTCTCGTAGCTCCGCTCGGCTCCCCCGATGATCGTCCGCACCGACCCGTCGAGCACTTCGAAGCGCTCGACCTGCTTGGGATGGAGATGGTTCGGAGGCATGTTTCCTGCGCCGGCGTAGGTGGCCTCCATCTCGAGCAGCTCGCCACCGGTCTCGGCCCCGGTCCTGACCAGCAGCAGCCGGAAACCATCCGGACCCTGGATCTCCTGGCCCGCATGCGCCACCCGACCAACCTATCCCGCTCTCAGCGGCGCTGCTCGCGAAACATCGTCATCGCGTGTGCTCCGGCGGGGTGTGCACGCAGCTCCCGCACCACCTCGGCGGTCCGCTCCGGCAGCTCGTCCGGCTGAGGCAGCGGAACCCCGTACTGAGGCGGCATCAGCACCGAGGCGGCGAGCGCCGAGAAGGTCAGATCCGCGGCGGTGAAGCTCCCGCCGCAGAGAAAGGGACGCCCGTCGCCGAGGCGCGGGGCGATCTCGTCGAAGCTGGCCCGGACCACGGCCTCCGAGCGGACGGCCGTGTACGGGGTGACGTCCAGGTAGCGGTCGATGCCCCGCGAGACCAGCGGGTAGAGCAGAGGCATCACGCGGCGCTCCCAAGGGGGGACGCCGGTGGTCGCGTAGGCGAGAGCGATCTCCCGCCTGCCGCGCAGCTCGTTGTACATCCAGCGGCGCCCCTCGGGCCCGAGCCGCCGATCGAAGTCGCGCTCGAGCGCCCGCACCTCGGCGCGGGCGGCGGGGTCCTTTGGATAGAGGCGCCCGTTCTCGGGCGCTCTCGCATCGGCCCACTCGAGGATCTCGGCCGATTCGCGCAGCACCGTCTCGCCGCAGGCCAGGACGGGTGCCGTGCGGCCGCCGCCGGCCCGGCGCACCGCGACCCGGTGGAGCAGCTGCAGGTGGGCACGCTCGACGTAGGGGACTCCGGCGCGCTCGAGCGCCCAGCGCGCCTTCTCGCAGTAGTGGCTGATCGGGATCGTGATCAGCTCGCAGGTCTCCGCGGTCTCACTCATCCCGGCGATCATCCTCCACCGCTCTCCGGCGTGCGGGGTCGAATAACGTGCCGCAGGGGATGACAGAGGTGAGGCTTTACATCTCGATCTCGCTCGACGGCTTCGTCGCCGGGCCCAACCAGAGCGAGGAGAACCCGTTGGGGGAGGGTGGGATGCAGCTGCACGATTGGGCCTTCGAGCTTGCAGCCTGGCGCGAGCCACACGAGCGGGAGGGAGGGGAGGTCAACGCCAGCACTGAGATCGTCGAGGAGATGCGCGCGGGCGCCGGCGCCACCCTGATGGGGCGCAACATGTTCGGGGGCGGCCCCGGCCCATGGGGGGAGGATCCGTGGAACGGCTGGTGGGGGGAGGAGCCGCCGTTCGGGATGCCGGTCTTCGTGCTGACCCACCACCCCCGCGAGCCCCTCGTCCTGGGGGAGACGACCTTCACCTTCGTCACAGAGGGGATCGAGGCGGCGCTGGAGATGGCGAGGGCCGCGGCCGGGGAGGGGGACGTGGCGATCGGCGGGGGCGCCAGCGCGGCCCGCCAGTATCTGGACGCGGGCCTGATCGACGAGATCAACCTCACCGTCGTCCCGATTCTGCTCGGCAGCGGGGCGCGGCTCTTCGATCAGAGCGCCGGGGCCGGGACCGCGCTGCAGATCGCCCGGGTCGTCGAGGCTCCCGGGGTTACCCACCTGAAGTACCGGTAGGGAAAGTCGTGGCTGACTCGATCATCGTGGCAGCGGGCCTCGCGGGCCTCTCCGCCGCCCGCGCCTAGCCGGAGCCCGCCGGCGCGGAGCGAGCCGGCAGGATCTCCACGCACTCCTCGGCGGCGCGGGCGCCGGAGCGGGTCGCCCCCTCCATGTGGATGTGGCCGAAGCCGGCGATGTCGGTGCAGGCCCAGTGGATCGGACCGATCGGGCGCCGCAGGTCTTCGCCGAAACGGCTCAGCCCGCCGACGCCGAAGCTGGTCCCGTATGCGCCCCGGGTCCATTCCTGACCCGACCACTCGGTCTCTATGAAGTCAACGGGCTTCTGGGCCCGCGCCCCGACGTAGGAGGCCATCCCGTCGAGCACCGCTTCGCGGCGGTCGCTCGGCTCCATCCGTCCGGTCCGCTCCGCGAACTCCCCGGCGAGAAAGGTGCAGAGGACGCCGGCGGAGGCCGAGGGCGGGGAGTTGTCATAGAGCTCGCGCACCAGCTGGTAGGGCGCGAAGCCCTGGCCGGAGAGACCCTCCTCGCGCCAGAAGGGCTGCTCGTAGACCGCGAGGACCTTGGTCACGCTTCCCTGGGAGAGCCCCTGCTCGAGCCGCAGGCGCCAGGCGGGGAGCGTCGGCTCGAAGCGGATCGCGGCGGCCAGGTTGGGGGGAACGGCGACGATCGCCGCGCGAGCCTGCGCCCGGACCGGGCCGGCGTCGACCTCGACCCCCTCCTCGGACCAGCGGATCTCGCGGGCCGGAGCGCCGAGCACCACCCGCTCGCCGAGGCGCTCGGCGAGCCGGATCGGGATCAGCTGCGAGCCGCCGACGACCCGGTAGGCGAGGCACTGGTCGGGCTCGAACAGTTCGTACGTCCCGCCGGCGCCGGCGATCATCCACAGCCCCTGGAGGAGCGAGAACGTGTGAGCCGGCTTTGCCAGGAAGCCGCCGGCAAGCCAGGCGCGCATCAAATCGCGCGCCATCTCGTCGTCGACCTCCCGCCGCAGCCAGGCCTCGAAGGTGATCGAGTCCAGCTCGGCCGCGTCGGGGTGGGCCCAGGGTGCCTCGGGGTCGAGCTCCTTGGCCAGGGCGTCGAGCTTCGAGTCCGCCTCCTCGAAGGCGCGCTCGGAGGCGGACCCGAGCGGCGCGTCGTGACCCCGGTAGCGATGCGCGGTCCCGGCGGGGTCGATGTAGACGTGCTCGCCCTCGCGGAAGCTGGGGAAGAGCCCGATCTCGAGCTCGGCAAGCAGCGCGTGCAGGGCGGACTGGTAGGGGGCGACCCACTGCCCGCCGAGCTCGTTCGCCTCGCCGCCGATCTCGGTGTTCCAGACCCGCCCGCCGACCCGGTCGCGCGCCTCGAGCACGACCACGTCGATTCCGGCGCGGCTGAGCACCGACGCAGCGGTGAGGCCGGCGATGCCGGCCCCGACCACCGCTACCTCGGTCTCGACGGTGCGATCAGGCAAGCGGCCTCCTCAGCCGAACGGAACCCCGCGCTGAGTCTATGCGGATTTCAGATCGGCAGCTCGGAAGCTCAGCTCCCGGCCTGAATGCCGAGGCCGTCGGCGGTGCAATGCTCGGTGGTGCCGTTTGCGACCGTCGCCACGTCGAGGGTCGCCGTCCCCTGCTTGGTCCTGAACACCAGGTTCGCGATCGTGCGGAAGTACCCCGAGGGGACCGGTGGCGGGCCGCCGAGCACCATGCTCCCGGCCGGCACGTCTATCTGGATGTTGCCCGTGTTCATCGTGCCCGGCGAGTGCAGATTGGTGCCAAAATCGTTCTGGAAGTTCTCCTGGATCGTGCCGGAGTGCTTCGAGCGGAGCGCGAAGACCAGCGAGGTTCCCCCGGCCTTGGTGCGGCAGGCGGCTCGCAGGGTGAGCCCGTTGACGGTGCCGATCGTCCGCGTCGGGGCACCTGCCTTGGCGTCGGCGGAGAAGTGCAGACGCACCACCGGCGAGCGACCCAGCTGCTTGCGCAGGCCCTTCGAGAGGGCCCGCTTGCGGACGCTGTTGGCGGCGAGCTTGCTCGGCTTGACCGCGTGCCGGCGGAGCTGCTGCGGGCCGACGCTGTTCCGTGGCAGGGTCACGGCGGCGTAGGAAACGCCCCCCATCGCGATGCACAGGGCGATCATCGAGAGGACGTTGGAAAAGGTCAGTCGGGACCGAAACGACTTCAGCACGAGTGGCTCCCGGTAGTTGGGCCCGGCTTCTATCGGAAGCTCCCTCCGCCGACCTTGAGCCCCGGTCGGGATTGCTAGCGTGCCCGCCCGACATGACCCCCGCGATCACCGACGCCGCTCAGGAGGCGCTGGGCATCCTCCGCGACGGCTCGACCTTCAGCTGGTCCACGGTGACCCTGCTGGGGCTGGTCGCCTACGTCTACTCGGTCGAGGTCGAGCGCCGGCGCTGGGACATCATCCTCGCCGGGCTCGGCTTCTGGTTGATGGACGGCTTCAACGAGCTGATCAACTCGGCAATCTTCCACGCCAGCGACCGGGCGCCCCTGTGGACCGTCACCGGCGACACCAGCTACCTGATCCTGATCGGGCTCAGCATCGAGATCTCGCTGCTCTTCCTGATCGCGGGGGTCACCTTCGTCAAGCAGCTTCCCCCGGACCGGGGGCTACGGATCCTCGGAGTTCCCAACCGGCTCTTCCTCGTCTTCGCCTTCTCCTGTGCCTGCGTCGTGGTCGAGCTCTTCCTCAACTCCACCGGCTACTTCACCTGGGAGTACTGGTGGTGGAACACCCCGTTCGTGCCGCTGATCATCGTCTTCGGCTACATGACCTTCTTCGGGATCGCCGCCTGGATCTTCGACATGGGCGACGACCGCCGCCGCCAATTGCGGGTGGTCGGCGGGTTGGCAGCGATCGACCTGACGCTCGGCCTGGCGCTGGGCCTCGCGGGCTGGCTCTGACCGCTATTCCGACCTGCTCGGGCGCGAGGATTCCCGGGTGAGCCTGCGGCACCAGGACACCCGTCCCGCAACTGCGGCCGCCGCCGCGGGTTTCGGGAATAGATGATCCTGACCCCCAGCAGGAGCGCGATTGCCGTAGTGGCTCTCGCGACGGCACTCCTCGTTGCCTGCATCCCGGGCGCCGCCTCCGCCCGTCGTGGCTGCGGCGACGTCGAGCAGGTGAAGGCCACCAAGGACGTCAACCCGGGCGGGCCCGAGCCGCTGGTGGTCGGCGATTCGGTGATGCTGCTCGCCCTCTCAAACCTCGCCGGGGTGGGCTATGACACCAACGGCCAGGGCTGTCGCTCCTTCGCCGAGGGCCTGGGCGTGATGCGCAGCACGCGCCGCGCCGCGAAGCTGCCGCGCCTGGTCGCCCTCGCGCTGGGGACCGATGGGAGGGTCGGCATGGGCCAGATCAGGAAGGCACTCCGCATCGCCGGGCCGGAGCGTGTGCTCGGCCTGGTCACCCCCCACGAGCTGGGCGGGGGCGCCGGCTTCGACGCCAGCGTGATGCGCAAGGCGGCAAATCAGCACCCGACCCGGATCGTCCTCTTCGACTGGGTCCGCTACAGCCGCGGCCACCACGGCTGGTTCCAGCCCGACCACGCCCATCTCGCCTACAAAGGCGCAGCGGCGTTTGCCCGCCTGCTCGCGATGGGGTCGCGGTTCTCGCGACCCGGCCAGACCCCGCACCACACCCGGTTCCCGCGTGGGGGGCATTCCTCCTCGGGCTCGCGGGGCGGCTCGAAGTCGCGCTGCCAGGGAATGCGGGTGACGATCGGGGGCACATCCCATGCCGACCGGATCTCCGGCACCAAGCACCGCGACGTGATCGACGGCGGTGCCGGTGACGACGAGATCCACGGCAAGGGCGGCAACGACGTGGTCTGCGCGGGGCGAGGCAGGGACTTCGTCTTCGGTGGACCCGGGAGCGATCGGATCGACGGCGGCGACAACAGCGATTCGCTGCACGGCAACGAGGGCAGGGACAGGCTCCGCGGCCAGCGCGGATCCGACTACCTCGCGGGGGCCCAGGACGGCGACCGGATCATCGGCGGCCCCGACGGCCGCACCCGGGCGGGTGCCGACGTCGCGGCCTTCGGCGGGCACCTGGCCCCGGTGCACGTCGACCTCGGCCGCGGCGTCGCCCACGGTCAGGGCATCGACCGGCTGGTCGGGATCGAGGGGGTGATGGGCTCGACCCTCCCCGACACGATCGTCGGCGATGACGGCGCGAACGTGCTCTCGGGCTCGGCCGGTACGGACGTGATCCGGGGCGCGGGCGGAGACGACCTGATCAATGGCGGCCCCTCCGAGGACGTCGTCCACGGCGATGGCGGGGACGACCGGATACTCGGCTACTACGGCGACGACCAGCTCTACGGCGACCGTGGCGCCGACTCGATCGAGGGATACAGCGGCGCCGACACGATCTTTGGAGGGCCCGGCGCGGACACGCTCGCCGGCGACGAGGGAGACGACAGCCTGTTCGGCATGCGCGGCGACGATGACCTCTACGGCGACATCCACCCCTGCGCCGGCGCCTCCTGCGCGATCGGCGGGCACGACCTCCTCGACGGCGGCTCCGGCGCCGAGGTGGCTGGCGACTACGGCGACGGGGGCCCCTTCGATGACACCTGCACCAACCTCGAGAGCTTCACCGCTTGCGAGCCCTGATTTCAGAGATCACCGTT